>DATDYH010000049.1:0-4355 GCA_035289045.1 Candidatus Nanoarchaeia archaeon | reverse complement strand
AAAAAGAAGCCTTCAGGGAAAAAGAAAACAGGGTGGAAAAAGAAGCCTTCAGGGAAGCTTTCTTTTTTTTAAAAGAAACCTTCAGGAAAGAAAAACAGGGTGAAGAAACCTTCAGGGAACCCTTTTGGGAAAAGCGTTCACGGAAAAAAGGTGGAAAGAAAAACAGATAGTGTAAAGCCTTCAGGGAAAAAGAAAACAGGGTGGAAAAAGAAGCCTTCAGGGAAAAAGAAAACAGAGTGGAAAAAGAAGCCTTCAGGGAGCCCTTTTCTTTTAGAAAAAGAAAAGCGTTCACGGAAAAGAAAACTAAGAGTGGGAAGCCTTCAGGGAAGCTTTCTTTTTTTTAAAAGAAACCTTCAGGAAAGAAAAAATAAGAGTAAAGAAAAACATTGGGAAATAAAGAAACAGGGTGAAAAGAAAAACTAAAAATTAGCGTGTAAAGATTTCACAGAGCTTTTTTTCTACTTCTTTTATTTTTGCCTGCTTTAATCTTCCTGCTTTGTAGCTTATTCTTGAGCTATGAATTGTAAATAAGATAGATGGCCTTAGGTAGCTCTCTCTTTTAATCCCTCCTGACTGAAAGTCTTTTTGGGCTAAGGTAATTATATCTGGGTCTGGCCTTGGCTGGCTTGTAATCTGGCAGAGAATAACATCTTCTCCAGAAAGCTTGGCAACAATCAAAGAGGGTCGTTTTTTTGTTTCAAGAGAATTAGAGAAAGGAAAGTTGAAGATAACAATATCCCCTTTTTCATATATTACAGGTCTTTCCACGCTTCATCTTCCTCTTTTGAATTCCATGCTTTAGCCAGAACTTCTTCAGTAGCTAATGCAGGAAACATTTTTTCATTGATTTTCTTTATGGGCATTATTTCTACCCTATCAGAGTATACAATAATGCCTATTTTTGAGCCTTCCTTAAATCCTGCGAGGTTTCTTGCTTCCTGAGGGATGCAGATTTGCCCTTTTTGGGTTATTGTTGCTGTCCTGATTTCTTTGATTTCATTTTGCATATTATCCACCTTCTTACTGGTAAGAGGAGTAAGAAAGGGTATTTAAGTGTTTTGATGGATGGTTTTTATGCCAGAGACAGAAAGAGCTTTTTTACTTAGCCTCTTTGATTTTTAAAAAGATTATTAATGAAGGTAGCATTAAAAAAGCTGATAGAAAGATTGTGTTTCTTGCACCTATTAAATCAATGCTTAATCCTGTTAATGGAAGAGCTATAACCCCTATAATCCCCATAAGCATACTTTCAATGCTTCCTATTGTTGCTCTCAGCTTGCTGCTTAAAAACCTATGGAAATAAACTCTTTCTGCAGGAGAGCTCATACTTATGAAGAATAAGGAGAATAAGAGGACTAATAGGGCTGAAATTATGGTTTTGGCAAAGATTATCATTGAGGTGGAAAGGGCTGTCAATAATATTGCTATTAAGATAAACTTTTTTTCCTTTGACTGTTTCATGAGCTTAAGAGAGATTAATGGAGCAAAGATTCCTATAATTCCCATTGCAGACCACATATACCCAAAATAATGCACAGGCAAGTTTAATTCCTGAAGCAGGGTTACCCATGACATGTCCCCATTAAATATTCCTGCAAAGACAAATATTGAGATGGCGATTAAGAAGGGGAATAATACAGGATTGGCTCTTACATACTTAAGTGAAGTGATTGACTGGTTTTTTAAACTGCTAAACGATTCCTTAAGTTTTACTTCTCTTCTTAAAAAATGCTCTTTAGCAAAGGTTAGCAAAATGAGAGTTATGAAAAATGAAGCTCCTGATGCAATCCAGATTATTGAAACTCCAAAATGCCTTACTAATAAAGCTCCTAAGGCTCCAGACAAGACTATGCCTGTTGAGCGGATGCTGTCAGCTTTGGCAAAATAAGAGTGAAGGAGATTTTTATTTTTTTTCTTGAGAAAATCAGTAACCCATGCTTCCCTTGCTCCTGAGTTAAATGTGCTTCCTATGCCTATAAATGAGAAAGCCACCAGTAATGCTGGATAGCTCCTTAAAAAGAAGATTGCAAGCATAGAAACCCCCTGGATTAATGAGCCTAGCAAAACAGAGGTTTTTCTTCCATATAGGTCTGCAAATGCACCTGTGGGAATTTCAAATAGGATTGTAAACAGAAGCATCATCGTGGTTAAAAACGAAATCTGGAACAGGCTCAGCCCGAGGTCTCTGAAATAAACAACAATGAATACAGGCATAAAGAGAAAGATGCTGGATATGAAAGCATCAAGATAAAATGGCCAGAGCAGGCTTAACTCCTCTTTTTTAAAAAGAACCATTTACTAATGAAGGATTAGGAAGTTTATTAATTTATTCAAATAAGCTTCCACAATCTTTTTAAACGAAGCCTTTTCTTTGTAAACACAGAGTTTGCTTATGCAAACTTGGTGCGCCATCTGTCAATGACAGATTAGCGGAAAAGCTTTCAGGGAAAAGAAAGATTTAAGAAGCCATTGGAAAGAGAAAAGAAGATGGAAGGGATAATAATGAACTATAGGCGGGGAAGGAAGCACCAGTATAACAACCAGATGATTATTCATGTTGAGGGTTATGACAAGGAAAAAGCAAAAGCCCTGGTTGGGAAATATGCTATATGGAGCGCGCCTGGGAAAGAAAAGAAAGAACTGAAAGGAAAGATCAAATCAGTGCATGGAAACTCCGGAGGATTAAGAGTGTATTTTGATAAGGGAATGCCTGGGCAGAGCATAGGACAAAAAGTCAAGATTAGCTAATAAGAGGATAAGATGGCAACACTAAGAAAAGGAAACTGCTATAGAAATATTACAAGAGCCTATACAAGAAAATCAAAAGTTAAAAGCAAGGGGTTTATTAAGACTGTTCCCAACTCCAAGATTGTTACTTTTAGCATGGGCGAGCTAAAAGGAGTTTTTAGCCATAGCATTTATTTGATAGCAAAGACCCCCCACCAAATCAGGCATAATGCCCTTGAGAGCACAAGACAGCTTGTTAACAGGCATATGGTTGATGATGTTGGGATTAAAAATTTTTTCTTTCAGATTCTTGCTTATCCGCATCATGTTTTAAGGGAGAATAAGATGCTTACTGGTGCTGGTTCAGACAGGATGCAGACTGGAATGAGCCATGCATTTGGCAGGGCTGTTGGCATCGCTGCACAGATAAGGGCTGGGAAAAAAGTCTTTGTTGTCAAGGTTAATGAGGGGCATGTTGATGCTGCTAAAAAAGCCCTAAAATTAGCATGCCCAAGAATGCCTGGAACATATACTATTGGGGTTGAAAAGAACTGATTATTTCTTCATGTCCTGCCCTCTATGCCACTCTATGTGTCCTGAAAGTTTGGAGTTAATGTAAAAAGAATAGCCTAAGTTAGCAATTAAAAGCCCGATAACAAGCTCTTCAAAACCAAGGCTGCCCCCAATAAGTTTTCTTATTAGTTCTATGATAAGGTAGATAATAAAAAGCGCTAATAGCCAGTAAAATAGTTTTTGCCATTGTCTCATTTTATCCTCTTGTCAAAACCATAGTTAAGAACCAGATGATTAAAATGATTATAAGAATAATAACAAGTATGGAAACTAAATCCAATCCCTCTTTTTTCATATGCTTAATAAGAGTTTAATCTATAAAAACTTTCCTAAGGAATAAAAAATAAGAAAAAGAAAAAATTACTTCTTAATTGTTAAGCCCGCAAGATAAACCCCATGCTTTACATCCTTGCCAAGAATCTCTGCCCTTGCAAATCCTGAGAGTGTCTTTCCAAGGCTCTGGTTAAGCTGGAGTTCTGTGTACACGGATGGTTTTTCTCCAAATGGATAGGTGAGGAATCCTGTTAGTTCTATTGATGTGGATTTTATTGGGAGTCCATAAAAAAGGGCGAGTTCTGCTTCCTTTCTATTGAATCCTGCATCTATGTAGCCATAACCTCTAAGCTTTTCAATTAAGCCTGAGTTTCTTATGCCTGGCTTTACCCTGCTAAATCCTTGCTTAGTTGTCCATGCTGTTAAGCCTGCCTGGATTTTTCCATTTGGTTTTCCTGCAAGAAGAACCTGCCTTCCCATGTATGTTGATGGTTTAAGGTTATCAGCCTGGTTTAATCCTTCATAGGTTATTGCTGCTTTTTCTGAAGTTAAGGTTATGCTGGTTAATGCCCTTGTTCTTGCTGTGTTTTGTGAGGTTGCTGCATTTTCCAGTGCATTATAACCAAGTGATAACTTGTTTGTGTTTGGCTGCTCTGCTCCTGCTATAGAGGATAGTCCTAAACCTATTCCTAAATAGATTATGGCTGTTTTTAATATCTTTTGAAGTCTCATTTCAATTCTCCTTAGTTTTCTTTTCTCCTTCTTCTGATATTCCAATATCC
>DATDYH010000048.1:0-2468 GCA_035289045.1 Candidatus Nanoarchaeia archaeon | reverse complement strand
TGGCTCTATTTCCAAGGGGTAATGGCTCCAGTATTTATACATTGCTGACATTCTTTTTGTAAAGAAGATATTTTTAAAATCTTTTGATACCAAGATGATGTCGTAATCGCTGGTTAAAAGATGGTCTCCTCTTGCTCTGCTGCCGAAAAGTATAGCTTTTTCTATCTGATAATGCTTCTTTACTTTTTTTATGAAATCCTTTATTCTTTTATCTGGGGCTTTAGCCATGTTAATCTTGCTAACTTTTTTCTTAAAATGAGCCCAGGAGGATTTGAACCCCCCTCTTTCGGTTTCTTCATAAGAGTTACCTGCGTTCCTCTTATCAACTCTATGTTTCCTTAGAGTGTGCCGAAGCCGAAGATTCTATCCAGGCTAAACTATGGGCCCCTATTATGCTTTTTAATTATAATAATAAGTTACACTAATATTTATAAACTTCTTTATTTTAATAAGAGCATGGCTTATGGTTCAGGAGTTGCTAAGAATGTTGCTAAAGGAGCTGGGCATGTTGTTCTGGGATTGTTTCCTGAGCAGGGTTTTTTAGAGGAGAAGGTGGGATGGTATAATAGCAGTAATGGGGTTTTTGCCAGTTCTGCTGTGGAAACTCTTGGAGGATTATTAGCAGCAGCTTTTTTTCCTGAGTATGCTAACTGGCTTATCACTGAGGCTGTTGCTGGTGGGGTGAGGTTTGGGCTTGAAGCTGATAAGAATGAGATGATGAATGTTGCTGGAAGAAGAGGAGCTTATGCTTTGGAAGCTGCTTATTTTCTAGGAAAAAGAGCTGTTTCAGGAGCATTGAGAGTGAGGAGAATGATGAAAGATGTTGGGGATTATTTTACAGAAATAAGTGATTCTGAGCTATAAATAATGTTGAGCTATAACTGATGCGGTGGGTTTTTTAATAATAATATGCCGAGCTTGATTGCCTGCTGGACATCAACCATGCTTGCCACACCAATTGTTGTGTGAAGATTTCTTACAGGGACGCTTAAGATTGTTGAAGGAACTCCCCCTCCTGAAAGCATGATGTTTGTTGCATCTGTTGTGCCAAAATCAACAACCTCAAGATTTAATGGAATCCTGTTTTTCTTTGCAAGTGCTTTGATATGCTCGTCTATTTTTGGGTTGGCTATTATTTCTGAATCTTTAACAGTGAGATAAGGGCCTGAGCCTATTTTTGGCCCTTTTTGAATGTCAGAATCTGTTGCAAAAGTGGTATCAACTGCAATGCCCCAGTCCGGGCTGATTTCGTAGACAGAGGTTTTTGCTCCGTATAAGCCTATTTCCTCCTGGACTGTGAAGACATAGTAAATGTTAAGCTGTTTATAGTTTTTTAATTTTTCAGCCATTTTTATAAGCATATAACAGCCAATCCTGTCATCAAGGGCCTTGCCAGTGATGATGCTTTTATCACCGAGGGTCCTGAATTTATGATCGGGAATTATGTAAGTGCCAATGTCTATGCCTTTTCTTGTTAACTGCTGTTTTGTAAGGCCTGTATCAACATAAATGTAGTCCATTCTTGGGGGGGCTTTTATTTCTGAGCCATCATGAAGCTCGCCAAAAGTTATTACTCCATTGCAGATAACTGAGCCGTCTGACTTTAGCAATTTGACTACCTGCCCTAGCAGGGTCATGGGCTCTATGCCCCCTATTGGAGAGACTCTTATAAAGCCATTGTCATCTATTTTTTTGACCATTAAGCCTATTTCATCCATATGGGCTGCTAGCATTACGGTCTTGCCATGGCCTTTTTTATGAGCTATTAAATTTCCAAGCTTGTTTACCCTTAGCTCATCTACATAAGGGCGGATTTTTTTATAGATTAATTTCCTTACAGCCTCTTCATTGCCAGAAGGGCCAAATGCGTCTACTAATGATTCAAGAAGCTTAATGCATATCACCTCTTGGTTTAGATAATTGGTGTTTATTTAAAGGTTTTGCTGGCTGGTAACTGTGTTTTTTGATGCTTATGTTGAGATGGCTTGGGTTATAATTGTGTATATTGAGAATAAATCGCTTGCCTGCTACCATGGCATAACCCCAAAGAAGGGGCAGCCATGCCGGCATTAGGTTGAATAAAGAGTTTCTTTTGAAAGTTTCCACGCCTGTGCTGATAAAGAGAAGTTCAAATAATGTTAGAAGTATTGCTGAGGAGATGAAGATTGTTAGTTCACGCTTTTCAAGCTTTATAAAGAATGATATAATAATGAGGATTGCGTAGACTGCCACAAGAGCCCAATCATTTTTTATTACAGGGATTAGGGCAATCATTATAATGACGGGGAGAAATTCAAGAAAAGAGGCTTTGATTAACTTTTTTATTTCCATGCTTAAGCCTTGATGCCTGTGCTTCTGTATTTCCCGCCTTTCCTGTACAGCTTAAACCTTCTCTTCATGATCTTGTCTTTTTTTGACTGCCTTCTATCAGGGTCTGAGGACATAATGTTGGATTAGCTGGGGGTGTA
>DATDYH010000047.1:0-5302 GCA_035289045.1 Candidatus Nanoarchaeia archaeon | reverse complement strand
TTGTCGATTGCTATAGACTGCAGCAGATTTTTGGTGGGACTTACATCCCTTCTGGAGCAAACACCGATATGTTCGACCCTGACAAACTTTCCGGGGGGAGTGTGAGAAAGAAGTATGGGTTTAGCAAGGATGATATTATTGTTGGGTATATAGGAAACCCCAAGAGGCATAAGGGCATTATGGATATTGTCGAGGCTGTTAAACTTGCAAACAAGGAAAATCCTGGCATTAAACTGCTAATCGTTGGTGCTGACAAAAATCAGCCTGCCCCTGAAGTGAGGAAGTTTATTGAGGACTTGGAGAAGATAGACGGGATTTATCTTGAAGGCTATATACATCATGAAAAAGTCCCTGAATACCTTGCTGCTGTTGATATTGTCCCTATCCCGCAGGGGAATTCCCCTTCTGCAGACAGGCAGATACCTTACAAAATCTTTGAATCGATGGCAATGGGAAAGGCAATAATCGGAAGTGATAAGGCTGATATTCCTATTGTATTAAAAAATTGTGGGAAGATCATTAAATCAGGGGATGTTAATGGATTGAAAAATGCTATTTTAGATTATGCTAAAAATAAATCCTTGAGAATTTCTGACGGAAAAAAAGCAAGGCAGAAATGTGTTAAAGAATACAGCTGGAAGGTTATGGGTAAGAAGATATTTGAGGTTTACGAATCCCTTTAATTTTTTAATCTTTCCTCTGCATGTCAGCGAGAAAACCAAAAAAGGCTATTTGTATTCCTGACATTAACAATGCAATCATAAGGAATAATAATCCAATGTGCCCTGTAATCCCGCGGGTTAGGTGGAGATAGATAAAATAAATCCCTATTAATAACCCAAGAGAGAATAATGAGATTCCTATTGCCCCGAAGAATTTTAAGGGGTCATAATCCCTGTAGATTCTCAAAATGTTAATCCAAGCAAGGATTGCATAATGCAGGGGATTGCGGAATAACTTGCTTTTTCTGGTTTTTCTTGCCTCGATTGGAACCTCTGCAATCCTGAACCCCTGCCTTGCTGCCCTGATGATCTGCTCCTGAGTATATGTGAAATTGTTAATAAATTTAATATTTTTTGCAAGCTCTGATGTGAATGCCCTGAAGCCTGTGGTTGAATCTGTAATCCTTGTTTTTGTTAACCTGCTGATTACCCTTGCAAAGATGATGTTGCCGAGCATTTTTGAAAATTCATTTTTATAACTTGTTTTTCCTTTAAACCTGCTTCCAAGAACCAGGTCATAACCTTCTTCTATTTTTTTAATCATCTCAGGGATTGCTTCTGGATTGTACTGCCCATCTGCATCTGTATGAACAATGATATCTGCTTTCTTTTTCAGACAATATTCTATCTCTGTCTGGAAAGTCCTTGCCAATCCCTGGTTTTGCTTATGGACGACAACAAATGCCCCATGCTTGCCTGCAATCCTGGCTGTTGAATCTTTGCTGCCATCATCAACAACCTGAAATTCACATTTATATTTTATATTGGGCATTACTTTCCTTATTTCATCTATAGTGCTGCCTATTGTTTCCTGCTCATTATATGCTGGTATTGTTATGATTATTTTCTTCATTTTTTGTTTTTTAGTATGTTTTAGTATGATTTTATTCTGGCTGGTTTTTATTTTGGCTACTTCTCCAGGATTATCCTGTAAAATAAAACGTATTCCCTTATTGGCTTTATTTTGAACATAAACCGGGGTGTGGAATTTAACAGTTTTATTTTAAAACCTAATTGCCTTGAAAGATTGATAAGCTTATCGATTAGTATTGGCTCGATTTCCTCAAGCTCTGATTCAAGATTAAAAGCCCTGATTAAGAAATTTCTGGCTGGCTTTGGAAGGTAATGCAAAGGCAGGGAGATTGACTTGAAATAGATATGCCCTCCAAAAAAACCCAGGTATGGAGGGAATTGGATGTACAGCAATCCCCCGGGCTTTAATATTCGCTTGAGCTCTTTTAAAAGCTTTTTAGTATCTTTGATATGCTCAATAACATTTGAAAGCAGGATTACATCAAACTCATTGTCTTTAAAAGGAGTATTGCGGGCATCTGCTAAAATGAATTTTATGTCCAGGTTATGGGAGAGACTTGCTTTTTTTGCTGTTTCTATTCTTCCTGGATTAAGTTCTAATCCCGTTACTTTATAACCAAGCCTGGCAAAGGCAATTGAATACCCTCCACGATGGCTGCCTATATCTAATAGCTTTAGGTTTTTTTGGGTTTTAATGAATTTGGAAAGCTCTTTCTGGAGCAAACCTGCCCTGGCTATCTGAAAGGCTATATAATTGTCATGGCTTTTCCTTCTTTTTAACCAAAGCTTTGCTAATTTGCACCCTGATTTTAAGCTCATTTTTCTTTTACCTGCTTTATTTTCTGGGTTATTTCCTGGATTATCCCCTTGTTGGGCTGGCTAGAAAGGGTGCCAAAAGCTTTAAATATATAGGCATATTTTAAAACTTATTCAATTATTCACTAAGATAATAAATAAAAATAAAAGGAGGCAGATGTAAATGGATAAAAAGAGAATTTTTTTATTTTCTTCGATACTAGTTTTAATTCTTATTGGTTTATTTGTTGTTTACGCAGCAGCTCCGATTTCGAGCAGCGGGACAAGTTTGAACCACACGAATCTTGGCGCTTATATGAATGCTAATTGGAGTAAAGGTGCTGCTAACAATGCGACACAATCGCCAAATTCTATGATAGTAAACTTTACAATCAATAACAGCCCAAGCACGATGAATTCAACGATTTATAGTGTTAATATCACTATTCCTGCTGGATGGGTTATAGGTTATGGTGGGCTGGATTACAGGCTTATTGAAAACTGGTCTACAGCTGTAAGATTCCCTAACTGGACCTGTATGAATAAAACAGCAAGAGTGATTGGATGCAGTGGTGGTGGGAATGGTAGTAAGCAATTTAATTATTCTGCAAATGGAACAAATCCATTTTATCTGCAGGTTAACTTAACTGCGCTTGCTGGATTAGAATCGGTGTATAACTTCACTGTGGTTACTTATGACAATGATTCTGGAAGCAGCACTATAGACTACTTACAATTAGGGGTAGATGGAGTGGCTCCAGCTGCAAGTGTTGTGAATATAACTGATGGAACAAATACTGTTTCAAGCACATTCACAAATGCAAGTTCCACATTATATAACCAGACAGCTATTAATATCTCAATAACAGTTACTGACTATAACTTATGGAAAGTCTTTTTAGTCTACAACAGCTCTGGCGGGATTTTAAACCTAACTAACCTGAGCGATGGTAGTTCTATTGTTACCCATGGTAATGCCAGTGGTGGAAAGGAATTAAATGGTAGAGTTATGGTGATGGATCCTAGTGTAGCTGCTTTGCCTAACGGGTCATTAGTGGGAACTACTGCACCATCAAGGACGTATACGACATCTTTAACTGCTAATAACTTCAGCGCAAGCGGAACACAATTCAGCTTTGCTTTTGTTGTTTATGATATGTTCAATAACAGCAAGCAGGTGAATAATTCAAATGCGCCGTATGTAATAAATCCTGATGGGCTTGCCCCTGCAATTACAATGACAGTACCAGCTTCAACAACTGTGGCAACAGCATCTTCAACAGGGATTACTTACACTTGCCTCGGGCTTGACCCTTGGGGTGTTAATTCTGGAGAGGTTCAGAGTTATAAATGGACACTAACCAAGCCTAGCGGGACTGTTGAAAAAACAACTGCAACTGCTGTATTCAAGAATTCAGATATTGACCAGGCAGGTATTTATAGTGCGGTTTGCCAGGTAACTGATTATGCTGGAAGGACAACTGATTCCTCAACATACCAATTCACTGCATCTATAACTTCGTCTTCATCGACTAGCGGAGGTGGCGGTGGCGGTGGAGGTTCAGCAGTCACTAAGACAACTGTGGTTGTTGACCAGGACCTTAATACAAAGGTAACTGCAGAGGTTCAGAAAACCCAGGGTGCTGTTGTAACATTTACAGTTGATGGGAGCACAAAGCACAAGATGACATTTAAAGCTGTAAGCAAGGACACTGTAACTTTAATCATTGAATCAACACCTATAGAAGTAACTTTGAAGGTAGGGGAGATGAAGGAAGTAGATGTCAATGGTGACGGTGTAAATGACCTTAAGGTTACCCTGACTGCAATTGAAGATGGTGCTGCAAAGGTAAAGACTGAAAAGATTGTTCAGGCAGTTCCAAGCACACCAACTGGCGGTGCTGTTACTGGTGAAACAACAACTACAATAGCAGGCGAGGGTGCAACCACTGGTGTTACAGTTGGCGAGCGAAAAACAACCAGCTTAACATGGCTATGGGTTGTTCTAGTGATTATAGTGATTATAGTGATAGTGGCAATAATCAGAAGAAAGAGGCGTTAAGCCTTTCTTTTCTTTTTCTTTTAATTTTTCTTTTTTAGAAAAGGAATATTAATTAAAGAAAAATCAACTACTTTTGAATGTCTTTCCATTGATAAGGGCGATTGAGAATAAAGTGCTTGCATTTCAATGAAGTATCTGTAAATGAAGGGATTTTCAGCTTGTAGAGGTCTATGAAAAAGAACCGGTCATCAAATGCAGGCTTATCCTTGTCATAGCGGAATTTAACTTTCTTTAAGACCTCCTTATGAATTAACAGGCAGCCAAGCCCTGCTGAGACTGTCTGCAAAAGCTTATTGCTCCATAACTCCTGCTTATTCAAAGGCTTCATTGAGGGCAGTTGCCCTGGAACTTCTTTTGATTTGGAATAAGCAAGAGGAACGAGGGTTAACCCTTGGTTTACAAGCTCTCTGTTGAAATAAATTCCTGAAATAACCTGTTTATTATGGATCAACATTCTTTCTATTACATCTTTTGGAGGGATGACATCCTGTTCCAGGCTTAATAAATAATCATAATTGTTTTTTATTGCATATTCCCTTAGCATGTTGCGGGATGCTACTATTCTGTCCCTTGCTCCTTCATGATAAGGGCTTTTAATTGCTTTTAATCCTGATTTTTTTATCTTTTCAAGGTATTTATCGTCGGGAGAGTTGTCAATTAGGAGAATGTCGTAATTTGGGTATGTTAATGAGGCTACTGCTTCTGCATATTGCTGGAGGCAATGCTCTTTATGAAAAGAGGTTGGGCATCCAACCAGGACTTTTGGATAGTCTTTTTCTGAATCATAAGGGCATGATTTCCAGGCATGTGTTGCTTTGGGTATTGAATCTAAGTTAGTATATGGCAGGAGATTACGGTGCTTTTTAATGAACTTTTCCTTATAGCCTTTCCAGGACTCATCAAAGCTTCC
>DATDYH010000046.1:0-2415 GCA_035289045.1 Candidatus Nanoarchaeia archaeon | reverse complement strand
ATGGTTTGACCAAGATGGGTTAAGAGAAGAGATTTATCTTGACAGAAAAGCTAATGCACTTGCTTATATTGACCCTGAAAGAAAAATTGTTGCTATTCACAGGAGCTACAGGGATATGAAGGGAGAGCCATTCAGGGATGAGGATGGAAAATTAACCCCTTTTGTGGAAAGGTTTATTTCAAGAGAGGAATTAAATCAGCGGGCAGAACTAAGCTATAAACAAATGCCAAAAACCTATGGGAAGGTGGCTTAGATGAGAGAATACAGGATTGATTGGGAAGAAGAAGAGATTGAGAAGCTTGCTGATAGACTGGAAACAGGGTTAACCGGCAGGTTTGGTGCTGCTGATTTTAGAGGTGCTACAAAACAAGCTGATATGGGGTATTTAATAGAAGGAGAAAGGGAGAGAAGATTGCGGAATAGCCTTATAGCAAGTGCCGTGCTTTTTTCAGCAGGGGCATTGCTGGCAACACTTGGGGACAATTATAATGAGTATATTCCGTCAGCTGTTTCAGGCATAGCTGGTTTTGGGGCGTTTATAAACTCTTACAGGTTTTTGTAGAAAAGATTATAATCAAGAGCATATTTTTATTTTTATGTTTGACAACCTTATTTTCTGGTGCGAATTTCCAGATAGTGTTGACTGGAAAAAGGCTGAGAGATTATTAAAAGGTGTTGATTGTGAGATTTATGTTGCTGTTAAAAGTGTTAAAGAGTATAAAGAATATAAAAGAAAAACTAAATTAAGGGTTTATCCCTGGCCTGTTTTAACCAGGGAAGAAGGTTATTGGTTTTCCGGGTTTACTTCTAGAAAAGGGATTGACAAGCTAAGGCAGTATAAAGGATTAAAGATGAAGATTGATTTAGAGCCTCCGCTGCCTAACTGGAAATATAGCAATCTAAGGATGATACTTTATGGGCTGGAGATGATTTTCAGGAAGGGAAAAAATAATGAATATCTGGGAAAAGTGATTAAAGAGGTTGCTGGGAAGGGTTCTGGGCTGGTAATGAAGAATGCAACATTGCTTAATGAGTTTCCTTTTCCTTTGTGGTATTTAAAGCGGCAGGGAATTTATATGGAACTTGGAGATGGGATGGGCAAAAATTATATGTGCTATACAAGCTTTGCAGGGGGGTTTTTCCGGCCTTTAGTTAGGATGTATCTTAAAATTTTTATGAGCATGGCTGTTAACAAGAATGAGAATGTGAGTTTCTCAATTGGGCTGATTGGGGGGGGAATTTTGGGAAGAGAGGGGATTTATAATAATGTAGAAGAATTCAGGCAGGACCTGGAGCTGGTAAAAAATTCAGGCTGCAGGAATATTGCTGTGTATTCCCTGGATGGCATCTTGAAGAGAGAGAAGCCTGATGAATGGGTTGATGCGGTTAAAAGTTTTGCAGGGCGAAAAATTTATAAGTAAGAAAATTCTTACATTGCTATGGAAGCAATCATTAAAACCATAAAAGTAAGCGAAAAAGGACAGATAGCGCTGCCTAAAGATGTGAGAGAATCTGCAGACATTTGTGTGGGGGACACTTTAGTTTTAGTACAAAAAGGCAAAAGCATTATACTGGAAAAGACTGATAGAATAGAGAAAAAGATGAGAGATGAGTTTAAAGATTTACAAAAACTTTCTGAACTTTCCTTAAAAAAAATCTGGGATAATCCTGGGGATGAAATATGGGGGAGCTATCTGAGAAAGAAGTGAGTTTTATGGAGCAAAGAGACCTTATTCTGGTTAAATTTCCTTTTAGCGATTTTGAAACGCTAAAATTCCACCACTCTTTGAGTGGTGGTTTATCGCGTAAACCACTTATTGGCATTATGGAATTTGGCGTGCTCAAGAACAAGTATGATGCTCGAGCATCATACCCTTAGCCTATGACTATGGTTCTTGACAGCAGCAAAGTAAGGCCCGCAATTATTGTGTCAAACAATGCATATAATGAGAGCTTTGGCGATATTCTTGCTGTTCCATTAACTACAAATCTTGAATTAAGAGAGTATGCTGTTTTATTAACTCCCAAGGATTTAGAGCAGGGGAGGCTTATTAAAGAGAGCAAGATTAAAGTTGATAAGCTTTTTAGTGTTGAGAAAAAACTGGTAAGGTTGATTATCGGCAAAATTTCCCAAAAGAAATTCTCTGCCATCCAGAAGATGATTTATGAGCTGATTGCAGCTTAAACTTTTATTTGAGGATAATTTCAGCAGCTTCTTTTGCCCCGTTTACAGGGAATTTTAATTTTTGAAGAGCTTTTTCTAACTCGGGGGCTTTGTCAAGCAGCTCTTTAATGTATTCTGAAAGCTGCTCTTCTTCTATATTGCTGTTAATGTACCTTGGGATGATATAGCTTCTTAGCGAGCTTACATTAATATAATGCTCAACATAATTCCTGAATGGAAAAACCAATGCA
>DATDYH010000045.1:0-5898 GCA_035289045.1 Candidatus Nanoarchaeia archaeon | reverse complement strand
CGGTTGCTGCCACTTACTCTGCTTTTAAACCTGGTGTTGGGCTGATGACTGGAGAGCAGGTTTTGGAGAATAGTGATTGTGATATGGGGGTTGCTTATATGAACCCTGTTATTAAAGACAAGGAATTAGAGAGCAAGCTGGCTGAATATAGGAAGGAGAGAAGCCTTTCTTAGAAAGAAAGCCTTCAGGGAAAGAAAAACTAAGAGTGAAAAAGAAAATGAAAAAGGGGAGCTTTGAGTGGGAGACTATTGCAAAATATTTGATTGCTTTGGTGGTTTTGATATTGATTATTGTGATTATTGGATTATTTAAAGATAAGTTGTATAATGCTTTTGAGAGTTTGAAGGGGGTTTTTGGAAATGGGTGATGAAGGGGGGATGGGGAAGATTGCTGGAATAATTCTGATACTGGTTGTTGTTGTTTTGGTTTTGGTTGTTTTTCCTGGGAAAATCTGGGGGGCTGTTAAACAGGGACTGGGTTTTGGAAGTGATATTCCTGAGCTAGAGATAAATGAGATTGATGAGAATGCTTTTACTGGTTTTGATGAGCTGGTTAATGGGGTTGCTAATTGCAGGGGGCTTAAAGAGGATGATTGTGGATGCAGGGTTAGCCTTAGCGGGTTTTACAAAATACATAAACTTATTTTTAATGATAATGGTGTGGAGCTGAGAAGAAAAACAGAGAGGAGTGATACTTTAATGGGGGATTCTTTGAGATTAAATGATAAGAAAAAAGTGGAGGCTATGAAAAAGCTTAATTGCTATTATGATGATGGGGGGCTGAAAACCGGGAAAGATGTTGTGATAGTGTTTGATAAGTTTGCTTATATTGATGATGGAGGGAGTTTTTTAGGAGATATTGGGCTGAGTGATGACAAGAAGAATATGGGGGTTAATAATGGCTTCCAGCTGTATAAGACTAAAACCGGGGTTTGCTGGGTATTGAATGGAGCTAAGGTAGCGAATGCAAAAATCTGCAAACAGGCATAGAAACATTTATATGAGCTTTTTTCCACAAGTTCATTTATGAACTGTGGCACAGTTGACAAGTCAACTTGTGCTTTAGAAAAGAAAAGAGCTTTTAAGAAAACCTCGGAAAAGATAAATGTCTCGGAAAATAAAGAAACTAAGAGTGAGAAAAGAAAAAACCTCGGAAAAAGAAAAGTTTATATAATACAGAAGGGTTATAAGAAGCATGAATAAAAAAGGTGCTGAGCTTTCTTTTAGCGTGATTATAATTGTTATTATACTTGTTGTTGTGTTGGTTGCTGTTTCATTGTTTTTTACTGGCTCATTTACAAAGCTTAAAGAGATGCTTTGGGGAGTTAGCCCTAATAACTTAGAGAATGCTGCGAAATTGTGCGATTCTAATTGTGTTGTAGCACAGAGTTATGGAGATGCTGACCTGAAGGCGACGTCTAGTTATTGCAGCAGTACATATAGCCTTGATGCTGATGAAGATGGGAAGATTGATAAGGAAGGGGATGAGGTTAAGAAGTATCGCTGTTGGATGTTCCCTATTGAAAGAGATTGCCCGGGTGTTAGACAGAATTGCAAAGAATAGCAAGGTTTTAATATTAAGCTAGTTTTTTGATCTATATGGGAAAAGGGGAGTGGAGCTTAACTACGATTGCTGCGTTTATCCTAGTGCTGATTGTGCTTGTTTTATTGATTGTTGCTTTTAGGGAGAAGTTTGCAGGCTTAATGACAAGCTTTGGGGAGATATTAAAAGGTGCGAGCGGGGCTGGCGGGGAAGAGATTGTCAAGAATGTGGTTAATGCTCCTGACAACTTAGAGGGATGAGAGATGAGGAAGGGAGAGAGTAATGTTGTTTTAATGGTGATTATTGGAATAATTCTTGCTATTATACTTGTGTTTGCGACAAAAGCCTTTCCTGAGGCTTTGTTTGGGATTTTGTCAAGAGAGACTACTGAGGATGTGCATAGCGAGAACCAGTTTGCGGTTTTGGCTGATAAGCTGAAGATAATGGATGAAGGGGTTAGGTATGAGCAGTTATTTGGGGTTGGAGAGGGATATGTTGTTACCGGGTTTTCAAAAGATAAAAAAGGGATTAGTGCTGGGAGATGTGGCGGGAAATCGGGATTTGAAATTAGAAATGAGATTTTAAAACCGAGCGAATGTGAAGGGAGGGGATGCCTGTGCCTGTGCAGGGGGAGCTTGAATGATAATTATGTATGCTCTGTTAAAGAGAACAGGTGGTGCTATGGGGGGGAGTTTAATATAACTGATAATGGGAATGAATGCGGGGTGTTTGTGATAGAAGGCTATGATTTTGGGAACTTGTATATGAAAAAAGAGAAGGGTGTTTTGTGGATGAGCAGGGCTAAGGAAGGGTTAAGTGATATGCAAAATATTTTAAACCTGAGTGATTTTTTAATGCTATGAACAAAAAAGGGGCTGAGGGTGTTATATGGCTGAGGGTTGTTTATTTTGTTATGGCCTTGGTTATTGTGGTAATAGTATATGGCTTTCTTTCAGAGAGGCTTGAGAATACTTTACACTTAGGGTATGCGAGCAGGGAATTAGCTATGAATATTGATGTTGCTAGTGCTGGGCCTGGCGGGAAGCTGGTTATAATGGAGAGTTTTAATGAGGAGTTTTATGTCAAGACCAAGGACGGGGAGATTAATGTTAAATCTGCTAAGGACAATAAAAGCATAGAATACTGGTATTTTGCTGGCAATGACCCTGGGCTGAATTATGATTCTGGAAAGAAAGCGGGCAAAGATTTTATTTGCGAGAGCGGAAGGGGGTGCCAGCTTAATGGGTGATGAAGACTTTTTTGAGCAGAGCAAAAATATGGTGTTTTTAATAGTGGTTATTCCGCTTATTTTTATCTGCGTGATATTGACTATTACATTGTTTTCCAGGTTTACTGAGAAGAGCTTTGATGTGCCTGAGATAAGGTATAACCAGCTGATGGAAAGCCTGAGGAGTGAGAAATGCTTTGCTTTTAATGATGGGAGTGTGAGGAGTGAGGTGGTGGATATTACAAAATTTAATTCTGAGAGGCTGGGAAAATGCGTTGATATTGGGGAGAGAAATATTGGGATTAAAGCAAGCCTTGAATATGATGGGAAGAAGAAAGAAGCTGTGGTTAATGAGCTGATGGTGAACAGGGAGTTTTTATGCAAGGGTGGGAATGTGTGCAGCGAGAGAAGGGATTATGTTTTGGTTAATGATAATGGGCTAAAAGGGGGGATACTGGATATTTTGATTATTGAACTGAGAGATTAAAATGAAAAAAGGAGTTGCTGAGGCTACATTGTATGTGTATGGATTCTTTTTATTATTTTGCTATTTACTGATACTTGTTTTATTGAGCTTTTTTGGGAGTGGCTTTGAGGAGAAGCTGGTTGCTGCTGAAGTGAATGCAAACAAGGTAAGCCTGCTTGCTTATTTACAGACTCCGGTTGAGTTTGCAGGGATGAGCATTAATATGAGAGAATTGATAATCCACAGCTATTACAGCAAGGATTATGGGTTATTGGATGAGAAGACCAGAGAGATTTTTGGTAAGCTATATCCTAAGAAAGGATGCTTAACCTGGAACATGGATTTTTTAGTTGATGGGAATAGCGTGCATGAGATTAAGAATTATAATGGGGATGAGCAAAATATTGCAGGTGCTGAGATGAGCATGGTGTATGAGGATAAGAAAATGGAAGTGAGGCTTGCTGAAATATGCTAAATAAAAAAGGCTCTGGATGGATGTTTTTCTTCTTTAGCGTATTTATGCTGTTAATGGGGACAGCGCTGATGTATGAGCTGTTTAAGGAGAAACAGGACACGAGCATGAGAATTGGGGATGTGCAGAATGCTGCATTGGAGCTTTATTTTAAGTCAGATTTGCTGAGGGGGGATTTGAATGAAAATGTGAGGTTATTGGCTTATGAGAGCCTGCTGGAAATCAATGAGAATGGGGGATTTGGAAAAGCGAATAACTGCGGGAGAATGGATAATCTTGTTGTGTGGGATTATGACAAATGCTGGCCTGATGTTGAGAAGAACTTTTTACTGCTTTTTGAGAAGAAGATGAAAGAGGGGGGGATTAAATATGAGAAGGTTGAATTAACTGGGGGGGAGCTGGTTGTTAATTTTGGGTTACAATTTTTTGAGGAGAAGCTAAAAGATGCTGAGCTTGAGTATGAAAGAGAGATTATTGTTCATGAAAAAGTTGAGTTTGACTTTAATAATATTAAAGAGCTAAAGAGGAAGATACTTGATGCCAGAAGCACTGGGGATTATACCGGGCTGGGAAAAGTGGAAGAGGGATATATAAGTTTCAGGATAGAAAATGATAAAAGCGGGCTGGAATTTAATATGGGAAGAGGATTTGGTGTTAAGAAGCTGGTTTTCCAGTTTGCTATAAGAGAGCCTTTTTAGAAAAAAGCCTCGGGAAAAATTAAGATGATTGGGTTAAATTACGAGCAGATAATTGAAAAAATTAAGAAAGAGAAGGGATTAGAAGAGAGTGGGATAAAGGAGAGGATTGATGAGAAGCTGAAGCAGCTTGGGGATTTGGTTTCTTTGGAGGGAGCTGCGCATATTGTTTGCCATGAGCTTGGGGTCAAGGTTTATGAAGATGCCAGAAGAGTGCTGAAGATTAATGAGGTTGTTGCAGGGATTACTTCTGTTGATATAATTGGGAAGGTTGTTAATGTCTATGGGGTGAGGGAGTTTAATAAGAACAACAGGCAGGGCAAGGTTGGGAGCCTGCTGATTGGGGATGAATCAGGAGTGATGAGGGTTGCGATATGGGACAATAATTTAATCCAGCATATTGAGAGCGGGGCTTTAAGAGAGGGGAGGATTATTGAGGTGAAGAATGGGTATGTCAAGGAGAATAATGGATTGAGGGAGCTGCATTTGGGGAGCAGGGCTTCAATTGTTTTTGATGCTGCTGAAAACATAGAGGTTAAACAGACAAATGTGCAGCAAAGAGAACTGAAGAAGATTGGGGAGCTGAACCCTGGGGAGAATGTTGCTGTTAATGGGTATGTTGTGCAGGTTTTTGAGCCAAGATTTTATGATGCGTGCGGAGGGTGCTATAAAAAAGTGAGAAGTGAGAATGGAAAATTGGTTTGCGAGGAGCATGGGGAGACTGTTGCGAGGAAAATTCCCATACTGAATTTTTACCTTGATGATGGCTCAGGGAATATAAGAGTGGTTGCTTTCAGGGAAAATGTGAATAAGATTCTTCCGGGGCTGAATAATGAAAATTTTGAAGGGTTGAGAGATGGGCTGATGGGAAAGCTAATGATGCTTAGCGGAAAGGTTGTGAGAAATGAGATGTTTGACAGGGATGAATTAATTGTAAATGATTCTGAAGATGTGGATGCTGACAAGCTTGTTGAAGAGGCTGCGGGATAATGCTTGGAAGGACGCATGCTGCTTGTGGATTATTGATTGGGCTGCTTGTGTATAAATATTTCAATGCTAATTTGTTCTTGTTTATTGGTGTTCTTATTATTGCTGCTTTATTGCCTGATTTGGATGAGCCTGGCTCAAAGCTTGGAAGAAGGGTTAAGCCCATGGCTTATGTTATTAAATTTTTATTCGGGCACAGGACTATTACGCATAATTTGTTTTTTATAGCTGCTATTGCTTTTTTAGTGTGGTGGTTTTTTGGAGTGTATGGTTATGCTTTGTTAATTGGGGGCGGGAGCCATTTATTACTGGATGGGCTGACCAGAAAAGGGGTTGTGCTTTTATGGCCTTTGAAGATTAAGATTAGCGGATTTGTTAAAACTGGTGGATTACTGGAGAATGTGTTTTTTTGGCTATTAATTGTTGGGAATGGATGGCTTGTGTTTAAGATGCTAGTTTAAGATGCTAGTTAATGAAAACTCCCTGAGAGTTTGATGTTAATTTATAT
>DATDYH010000044.1:0-8204 GCA_035289045.1 Candidatus Nanoarchaeia archaeon | reverse complement strand
TCCCTGTACATCTCAGAAAGTACTGGGATGAACAAGCTTCCAGATGCTGTGTAAACCATGGTTAGCAATCCTGCTATTGGGAGGGCTGCATTATATAATCCTACGCTGGTATTGGTATCAAGCAGGCCCAGAAGAAGTGTGTCTGTCCATTTTGTTGCTGTAAACAACAATCCTGTAAACATTATCGGCCAGGAGAAAGACAGCAGCGCTGTATGCATCTTAGCTTCCTGGATTGTTTTATCAAAAACAGAAAATACCTTGCGCTTTACAACCTGAAACCCAATAATGCCTGAGATAATAAGGGCGATAACATAAGAATAGATTACCCCGAGGATGTTAAAACCCATGTAAACTGCAATTATTGTCAGGATAATCTTTACCAGGTTTTCTGTTAAGTCTTTTATTATTACCTGATACTTTATCAGCTTAAAACCCCTGAAGATTGAGAGATTTAGGTCAGATAAAGTATAGAAAGGTACACCTATTGCTGATGCAATTACCATGCTTTTTAATGTAGGGGTGCTAAATAAGAGTGATGAGATATTTTTTGAGAAGATTACAACAATAACTGAAATAAGGATGCTAAATGGTAAGGTGATTTTAATTGCGGATAGGATTATTCCTTTGAGCTTGTTATTCTCCTTTGAGAAGTAGCCGAGAAACCTTTCAACTCCCTGAGAGAACCCAAGATTAGAGATTATTGAAACTATGGTTAAAAAAGCCAGTGCAATGCTGAAAATCCCATATTCCTCAATTGTGAAACTCCTTGCTATAACCGCCCTGTAAATATAAGAAAGAAGCTTTGCGATTATTGTGCCTATTAAAAAGAGGAGTGTCCCTTGCAGCAAAGTTCTAAGCGGGCCTTCCTTGTTCATGATTTTTTAATATGGATATAATTTAAAAACCTGCTTGTTCGCGATGTGTTAATAAACTGCTTAACCAGAATGTTTTACCCTTGAAAATGTAAGCCTTACTGGCTTGTGATTTATTGCCCTGGCTGGGCTGGGTTTTAATTATGAAATTTGTAAAAGCTTCAGAGAATTAACCCAAATTCAGTTTTTTGCTTATTCGGGCAGATGCTAATGTCATTGATGGTGACTTTTTCATTGTCCTGGCTAAACCCTTTAAAAAATGCTACTTTTTTCCTGTTTTTTATTATGTAATAACCTTTAACCTTACTTTTTATCCCTAAGATTTCAAAAGTTATGGGAATTTCGCGATTCCATTGAAAACATAGTGAAGTGTCTATTGCAAACCTTAATCTTGGTTTTTCACTGATTACTGCTCGCTTTCTTATGTCAAAATATTCTGCTAATGTTGAAAAGTCGGTTGCCCAGATTCTGTCTCCGTAATTATCATTGAGCCATTGCATCTGATTATTGTGCTTGCATGCATTTAACCCGTAAACCTTGACCATTGAAAAGGCTATAAGAAATATTAATGATAAAAGCAAGCAAAGGAGAGCTGCTGATTTAAAAAGTATTGTTGATAGGGCAAGTAAAAGAAGGGCTATTGATAATGATTGTTTTACGGGCTTTTTTGAGAATGTAAGCCTGTTGAGAAAAGGAATTTTAAGCTCTTCAAGGAAGTTCCTGATTATATGGGTAATGGAACTTCCTCCTAAGGAGTCTATCCAGTCCATCTGGGCGTGCATAAAATAATATAAAACAGGTGAATCATAATTTTTATGCGAGCTCATCATGGTCCTTACTCTTGATTTAAAATTCCTTGTTGTGCCTTCTATAGAGAGGGAATATGGGACTCCTATTATTGAATCATTTTCAGCTGGTTTTAGCGGGCAGCCCTTTAGCTTAAACAACTCTTTGTCCTGGTGCCAGTAACCCATGTTGCCTACAACTGCCTTGCAGGTTGATTTGCCATTATAGCTTGTTCCTTCTGGCTCTATTTCTTCCCCGAGCTGGAGCTTATAAGTTTTAATCCCTTGTCTAGTGTTTTTTAGCCCTGAATTTTCATCTATTGATGTTACATTTTTCATATCCAGCCAAAAGCCTGTTGCATAAACTCCATTTCTTGATAAATAGGCTGGAGCATCTGGTCTTCCTCCCCCAAAAGGGAAAGTATTTAGTGTTAATGCATTGTGGTGCCATGCATAGTTGAATGCTTGTTGTGTGCTTTTTAACATTGAATCAAAGAATCGCGGGTTGCTATAAGGGGGGGATGGGTTGATTGGTTGCTGACTCCAATAAGGATAGTAATATGAAAAGGGAAGTTCATGATAGTAGCCATGGAATGTGTATGCATCATAATGCTTGTTACCATACTGAAAGATTGGCTTCATCACCTGTTCTATCCATGCTTTGCCTGTTGCTGTTTCCCAAGATAATTCTGAGGGGTTAATTTCTTTAGGCTCCTCATATGCATGTGTTGTTAGAAATGAGGTATGGCATGGAACCCAGCCAAGAGAATATTTAATCCATGGGTTTTGGTCAAGAATAGGCTTCCAGTATTTGCTCCAGAAATTGTTTTCTTTCCTGTACCAGTAAAATGTATCCCAATATTCGTTTTTTGGACCAGAGTGATGGCTTCCCCCCATTGGAAGCTCGTCTACCCCGATTGCAAAGGCTACATCCTTGTTATGGTACCATGTTGTGATTCTGGCTTTCATTTTTTTAATACATAGGTATAATGGATTCCTGTTTTAATGTTCCAATTCCTAAATATCTTGGAAAGATGCTTGTAGCGGGGATAAAGAGCAAGTATATTCCCTGACTGAATTTTTCTGAAGATTGTAAAGCCTGATGCAATGAAGATTTTTTCATAGTTACCTGCCCTGAACGAGAAGAATTCTTTTAGGAAGCTGTTTTCTTTTCTTCCATGGGTGTTTTCATGGAGGAAATGGTGAAAAGGATGTTTAAAAAATGCTTTTGGATTTTTGATGATTAATTTAAGATATTTTTTCCAAGAGGCTGGAGAGATGAAATAAGCAAGATACCAGTAAGGGCTTGGAAATGATACATAAATTAGTCCCTGCTTTTTTAGTATTCTGTGCATCTCATTGAAGTAACCCCTCTTGTCTTTTACCTCCTGGATAACAAAGTTTGAGATGAAGATTTCTGCTGAATTACTCTTTAGCGGAAGGCTTGCGCTATCTGCAAATACCTGGATCGGGTAGTAGGGCCTGCCATATTTTTTAATCTCTGTTGTAAATAAAGGTTTTTTGCTTATGTACTTGAAGCTGTTTGTTCCTGAACCATTGTCAATGATAAGCCCTTGCTTGTTTTTTATTTCTGAGATTACGTAGTCATAGACTATGCCTGCGCTTAAGGTTGGTTTAAAAACCTCATTGTGGAGAAGGTGGTTTGAATAGTCTGTGTAACCTTTAATAGTTATTGCCTCTGGCTGTTCTTTTGGTTCTTGGTAAAGCAGGGGTGTTTGTATTTCTATACCCTCGTAGCTTACCTTCTTAATGTGGTAGATGGTTTTGCACTTCGGGCATGCTAATCCCTTTGGAACTAAGCTTAGGCTTGGTCTTTTATTACATGAAGTGCAAACCAGACTGACCAAGGCAGCCTTTGGAAGCGAAAAAATGTTTTTCATGTGGATATGATTAGGAGAATGTTTAAAACTCTTTCTGGTACTAAGAGGTTGGTGCATAATTCTTTAAACTAACTTAACCTTGTCCAAAATAGCATTCTTGTTGGGGGTTTAGGAATTCTAGGAGGAACCCCTGAATTCGAAATATCCCAACAAGAAGAAGCGCAAAGGCTTCTGGAGAGTATATGAACAAGCAGATATAAAAAATTACCGAAAAGCATGGCATACAGCCATGCAGTTTATTACAGAAGATGCCATTCCTTTTGCATTCTCTCTAAGGGGGAGAAAGCCTAACCTAACAAGAAAAGAAATTGTAGGCATGGCAATCATGTATGTTTATTTTGAGCTTGATTTTCGAGAGGCGGAACACTTCTTGGGGTTAATTATTGACAAGCAATTAGATCATAGCAATTGTGTAAGGTGGTTTGGTAAACTTACACCAGAATACATCAATAATCTGGTGTTTAAAATACATAAAGCAATTCTTAAGATTGACGATGCAGGAGATTACATAGCAGATAGCACTAAGCTTACTTGTGATAGATATCACAAGGTTATTCAGCGAGGAGAAGAGGTTTTAGAACTTGAAACCTGGAAGATACATATATTTGTTATGTATCTTATTAACCTTGGTTTGGTAAGCATAGTAAATATCTTCGCTTCTCCTGGAGAGAAACATGATTCTCCTCCTTTGAGGGATGAGCATCTCAGGAAAAAGAATATCATTCCTGGCAGGAAGGTTCATGCAGATAAAGCATATTTTGGAAAGACAAACATAAAGAAATGCAAATCTCTTGGCTTACAGCCAAATATAGTCCCACAAGACAGGGACTATAGTGACGGCTTTTTGAAGAGGTATATTAGACATGATTACGATAATGAAAGCAGGAAAAAAACACGCGGATTAGTTGAGACTCCATTTGGAGGAATGGAAACAGAGACAAATATGAAATTAAGATGTAGAAGCCCGCATCATAGGGAGATTTATACCTGCCTTATGGGATTAAAACACCAACTAAGGACTTTCATGAGGGCAAGCCTTATGAAAGTTAAATGTTTAATTATCTATTTTCGCACCAACCTCTGGTACTAAAGTGACCTGACAGCTGAGAATCCGCGGATTGCTTTTTTGATATCCTGGACAGACCTTATATTTTTAATATACCTAAAGATGTATTTTGGGCGCATATAAAACTCTTTATACGCTCTGGGGATAATGCTCTGAAGCTGCTCTTTTGTCATTGAGTTAGGGACAAAAACAACTGAATTTTCTGTAAACTCGTCTGTGTTGCTGGAGATGAAAGTGCCATATTCAAGAGCATGTCTCCCTGACTCTGTGCCTGGCAATGGGGTAAATGGAAAACATTTCATATAATCCGGGTTTAATTTCTTCATTAACCTTATTGTTGCTAATGCGTCTTCATAAGTCTCTCCAGGGATGCCAAACACAAATGAGGCTTCTGCCTTTATTCCTGCGTTTTGGGTCCACTTCACAGCATTAAAATTCTGCTCAACTGTTGTGCCTTTTTTGATTGTGTTGAGGTTTTTTTGGAGCAGGGATTCAATGCCATAGCAGATTTTCCAGCAGCCTGCATCTGCCATTGCTTTTAACAATTCCTGGTCAACTGTGTTTGCCCTTGCATGGGCTGACCAGATGATGCCAAGGTCTTCTTCCTTAATAAGCCTGCATATTTCCAGAACTCTTTGCCTGTCTAGTGTAAATGTATCATCCCAGATGGCTATTTCCTTAACCTTAAAATCGTTAACCAAAAGCTTGAATTCTTCTATGACATTTTTCGGGCTTCTGAAGTAGGGCTTTGTGTTTCCTGAACCGCAAAATATACACTTATACGGGCAGCCCCTTGAGGTTATAACATTTGTAACTGGAAGCTTTCTGTATTGCTCTGCAGCTGGAATGTATGTTGTAATGTCAATCAGCTGCCTTGCAGGGAAGGGGAGCTTGTCAAGATCTGTTAGTCTTTCATAAGTGGCTGAATTAATCCTGAGTTTTCCTTTTTTCCTGTAAATGAAACTTTTAATGTACATTAAAGATTTATGCTTTGCAAGGCAGTCAGCAAGCTCTGGCAGGATAAATTCTGCCTCTCCAAGAACTACCCCATCTATGTCTTTTGATTCCTGGAGGCATTTTTCCCTTGCAAAAGTTGCATGAACCCCCCCAATAACAATGAAAGAATTGGGAAACCTGTATTTTAGCTCTTCAGCATACTGCTTCACCTTGTTCCAGAGAAAGGTCATTACATTCATGCCAATTAAGTCTGGCTTAAAACCCCCAAGCTCTTTGCTGATTGTTGCTATGTCTTTTTTGCTTCCATCTAGAACCTGGACTTCATGACCTCGCTCAAGCAGCATTGCAGCTATGTATAACATTCCTAATGGGGGCCAGGTTCCTGCTGCTTTAGCTATCTCTTTATTATAACGCTCTTCAAATGTATGCGGGGGGAGGATTAATGAAACTTTCATGGTTTTTTGTTTAGGCTTTCATTTTAAAAAGCTTATTGCTGACTAAAATTGCTGCTACGATAATTAGGCTGGCTAGGCTTATTATTATTGTGGGATATTTTTTTGGCTGATACTCTAAGGTTAAGCTGTATTTTCCCTTTGGAAGTTCTGCTTCCATGAGTTTATAATTGTTCATTGTTAATGGAATTTCTTTTCCGGATATGGATGCTTTCCAGTAGGGATGATAGGCAAATTTCAGTATCGCTTTTTGCTGTGAGGGGTTTTCAAGTTCAAATACCATCTTCTGGTCTGTGAATTCTGTTAATTTTGAAGTTATTGGCTCCTTTGTTTTGACCCAAGAAGGCTGGTATTCCTGGAAAGTATAAACTGTGTAGTTTGGAAACTCTTTTGCTTTTTTTAACCCCGATGATTCAAGCTTTGATTTTAATTCTGGAGAGATTGCAATTGCGTATTTTACGTTGTAAGCCTCCAGGTTCTCTTTAAGCTCTTCACCTGTAATGTTGCTTATTTTCTTTCCAAATAGCTGGCTATTTTCTGTTTGAGCTTTTTGCTCAATTGGATAGACTGTTGTGTACCATGTACCGAAGAAAGATAAACCTGTGTAATAATGTGCCATTGCAGGAAGGATGCTGTCTTTTGTTACTAAAGGCTCTCCTATGTTGTCAAAGAAGTTCTGATTTAAAATTCTAAACTGGTCCTTTGGAAGATTAAGATTTAGCCACCCCCACAATTCAGTTGTTTCCTGAGATATTTCTGCCTGGTTAAATGTCTGAGTGTATTCTTTTGGGGGGAAGTTCAAACCTAGGAAGAATCCTACGAGAATAATCAATATTATGACTGAAAGGATGATCTTTTTCTTCTCTTTTGCCCAGGCAATTAGATTGTTATTATTATTTTCCTGTATCTTATATAGGGTGTAGGCTGAGAAGGTGAACAATCCGAGTCTCGCGTAATAAACAAATCTGTATGCGAGAATTCCATTAAGGAAAGGGATCGTTTTGCCAAAAGGAAACAAGAACCAGAATCCTGAACCAATGATTAATGAAGCTAGTGTGAATAGAATCGTGAAGGTTAGTAAAGATTTTATCTTCCTGTTTTGCTCTTTTTTAAAGAAGAATAATCCTAAAATGGCGAGAATATTTATGAAAAGCATTGGAAAATTTGCGATAATGCTTTTAATTAACTCTTTAAAAAATAATGGGTTTAATGATAATAAATAATTAAAAGAAGTTAAATGGGGTTTAAGAGAAAGGAATATCCCTACTAGGTTGAATAACATCTCTTTTAAGGAGTTTCCAAGCCCCCAGCCACTTCCGGGATTAAGCCATAAGCTTGTATCAAAGAAGGGATAGACGTAGAACAAGGATACCAGGATTGCTGTGATTGAGAGGATTATATAATCTAATGTTGTTTTTCCAATGTTTTTTGTTGCTTTTATTGAAAAGAAATAAGCAATCAGGATTGTGTAAACAAGAGTAACTCCAAAAAATGGGTGGGCAAGGATTAAGACTGCTGATAACAATCCAAGAATTAAAGCTCTTTTTTTAGTTATAATAAACCGGTAATCAAGAAGTTTTTTGAATAGTAATATAAAGACTGCAAATGCAATAAGATTAGCCCACATGCCAGCAAGAAGTAATTTTGAGTAATCTTTCTGAAATAAAAAGGCTGCTGAGATTAGGACTGCTATTCCTGGATTAAAGTGTTTTTTTATAAGATGGAAGATTGCTGCTGATGGAAGGAATAAAGAGAAGATAAGAATTATTTTATAAGCTAGAATAATGTTTATTCCTGTTAAACTTAGGAAAGCAACCAGCAATAATCCAATCTGGTAATAGTACATTTGGATTGGAATTCCTGCATATTCATAAGGGTACCAGCCATTTATCCAGAAGTGATCTTTTATTACATGGTTTGCAAGGTAATCTGCTTCTGCTAGATGCACTGGGCTGTCTGATTTTGTCAGGAATCCTGGGGAGAAGATTGGGTGGAGGATAGCAAGCGCTATTAAAAAGAGCACAAGATATGGAAGAAACTCTTTAATTTTCATATTATCTGGGTCATAGAAAAACTTAATATACTTTGTTTTTTTAGGATTTTTATGGTTATGGATGTTGTTTTAATCGGAACGGGGCATATTGCGGATGAGCATGCCAGGGCAATCAAAA
>DATDYH010000043.1:0-3192 GCA_035289045.1 Candidatus Nanoarchaeia archaeon | reverse complement strand
GATTTCAAAGAAAAAAAGCTTCCAAAATCAAAAACTCATCTTTCACCTTCTATCTTAATAAACAACAAGGACATTGAGCAGATTATTAATAAAAACTCAAAATTGAAAGCAAATTACTGCTCTGATTGTTGCCAATTAGCTGGTCATCCTGTGAACTGCAGAACATTTACTTACAAGGGAAAAAAATATGATTATATCCCTGGAGAGATGATACTTGAGGCAATTAAAATTTCCTCAAAAAAAGGTGATAAAGAAAGGTTTCCTGCAAAATAGCACAAAAATAGCTATTTCTTCCCCCCCTGGTAAAAGGTTATATCCTTTGAAAGAGGAAAGTTTAATAACAGGCTTTAATAGTATATAATCATGCCTTCATCACCTAAGGGTATAAATTTATCCAAGGTTATAAATGGTTTAATTATCCTGTTAATAATCTGTGCCATAATCTTAATAGTCTATAACACAAAAGTTTCGGCTATTCTATTAGGGGCTGCATTCATACTGGGTTTCTTTAAAAGGCAGATTATTCGTGCCTTAAAATAAGATGGCATCTGTAGAAGATATCCCAAGATACATACGATACGATTTCTTTATGGCTTTATTTGGAATAATCATTGCCTATTTTGCATTTACAAATGAAAGAGTCTACAATACCACAGAAATAAGGTGGTTATTCTTAATAATAAGCAGTACAACAATTCTTTATGGGATATTCGAGATGAAGAATAATTATGATAAAGATAAGGAACTGCAAGAAGAAAGAAGAAAACTAGAACAGCTAAGAATAGACAAGGCATTAAAGAGCTTAGAAAAAAAGCTCTAAGCCTTGTTCACTTCTTCTTCCCCAACAGCCCATGAGCAATCAAATAATACACAACACCCAGGCAAATCACAATCAGGTAAACATACAGCCAGCTGCTCATTTTCTTTTTCCACTCTGTTTTTCTTTTTCCCGAAGGTTTTTCTTTTTACAAAAAGAAAAAGGCTCAACATACAGCCAACTGCTCATTTTAATATATCTTGATCCTCCCAAACCTCATACTCTCCAGCAAAAATATCGTAAAGGTAAACAATCTTTTCAGGAGGTTCATGAGCATACATTTTTTGAGAGTATTGCGCAACCCAATCAACACGCCGCCCCCCTATCTCTCTAATAACCATTTCGTCTGCCCTTCTCCGTTCTTCTTCAATCCCCCTAAATAATCCTTCAATATGTCTAATCTCTACTTTGGGTAAAAGATTTCCCCTAAAGCTTAAGATTCTTCCCATTTTTCTCCATCCAGTCTACCCTTGTCCCATTTCTTTGTGCATCAGTAAATGTAAAGCCATTTGGGTATCTCTTCTTTAATTTCTCTAGATTCTCTTTTAGCACCTCTTCCATATTCCATCCATAAAAATTGCATATTGTTGCTGTATACCACATTACATCTCCCAAGTTTTCTCTTAGTCCTTCTGTTTGGTCATTTTTATGCGCAACTATTTTTTTAATGCATCCTGCTACATCTCCTGCCTCCCCACAAATTCCGCAGGCCCAGTTCATTATCTCTACCTCCTTGCTTGGAAAAATTGTGTTAGCAGTTTTCTTGCACAGTTCCTGATATTCTTTTAGGTTCATCTTATCCTCCTTCATTAGCTGGAAACAAAGGCAAATCCGCCTTGCAACATGTTCACACTTATCTTCAAATTCTTATTTCAGTCTCCAGATAAAAAGTTTCTCTTCTTCTTACAGCTTAAAGCTCTCCCCATTCTTCCTCTTATACCTCCCTCTCCCTTCAACTTTTGCTAATTGTTTTATAACATCATCATAATCACCACAATTTTTATACCCTCTTAAAACAAGATTAAAGCACTTATCAGCAATCTTATAATGCTTGCTCTCAAAAGCCTGCTTTAATAATCTTAAATCAACAGCCTTGTCCTCAATTCTCAAAGAGCTAAACCCCAGCCCAAAATCAATAAAATACAGCTTGTCTTTAATTAGCATATTGCTTGTTGTCAAGTCCCCATGAATTATATTCTTGTCATGCAGCTTGGCAATATTCTTCCCAATCTCCCTGCATAACATATCCCTCTTGCAGTCATCCAAAGCATCAAGAATATCCTTAACAAGCTCCCCATCAATAAACTCCATCTCAATAATGCACTTATCCTCATCAACACCAAACACCTTAGGAGTATTCTCTGCCCTCATCATTAATCTTCCCTCACTCCTTGTCCTCAATTTTCTTAATCTCTCATCAATCTCTTTAATCCTGTAGCCCTTCTTAATCCTCTCTTTAACAAGCCCCCTATCATTCAAGTACAAAATAGCCTCAGCGCCCTGCTTAATAATCTTTCTTTCCATTTTCTTTATTATTCTGTTAAATCATCCCCTTAACATAAGGCATCTTCTTTTCAATAAACTCTACTATCTCCCTCTTATGTTCTGTATTTAATGCAATCCCTGTAAATGTTGATTTTCTATGGATCAAAATCCATCCCCCCTCTGCTAGCTCCTTAACAATCCTGCTTAAATCCTTAAATCTTTTAAAATGCTCTAATCTATCGTATTTACCCCCCCAGTTATTTTTCCTAGCCAGTTTAAACATAATATGGGCTTTCTCTACACCTAAATCCTCTCCAAACATCTTCTTTCCTAAAATCTCCCCCAATTTAAATGTTTCCATTTTTGAAACATCTCTTATATTATAGAAACATTTAAATAAGCATTTAAATATTTAAATGTAAGATGAAAATCAAAGAAAACAAGTCAATCTTCTTGGGCTATTTTGGGGACACCCCTGAATTAAGAGTCCTGGACTTTTTAATAGATAATCATTTTTTTGATTTTCCCATAACAACAATAGCAAAGGAAAGTAATGTTAGCTATAACTCCTTAGTCTCTTTCATGCCTTCATGGGTAGAAAAGAAAATAGTCCTCAAAACAAGAAGGATAGGCAAGTCAGACTACTACCAGTTAAATATGAACAATTCCTTCGTCAGAAACATCATAAAGCTTGATTGGAGCTTAACAAAAAAAACAACTCTTCCAGAGTTGAAAGAAGAAGAGCTTTTGATTTAGCCTTCTCACAGCTTGGGCATCTTTCCCTGCAGCTTCCTCATCAGCTTCTCAGGGTCCCCGCCCTTCATCATCTTAACAAGCTTTTTGCTCTGCCTGTACTGCTTTATCAGCTCTCTTATCTCTCCAGCACTCAC
>DATDYH010000042.1:0-2617 GCA_035289045.1 Candidatus Nanoarchaeia archaeon | reverse complement strand
AATCCCTCTTTCATGCAGCTCAACATCATCACTATTAAACCCCCCAATCTCAAATCTCTCTCCATCAGCTTTCATAATATCCTCTTCAATCCCACCCACTGTTGTAACCACAACATCAGCAATCCCTAATTTAATCAGCTGGGCAAAAAACCCTCTTAATCCAGATGTTACCATATTGGAGGTAAAAGTAAGATAAGTCCTCGCGTTATCTTTTTTCATCTTGACCATGACATCAGCAGCCCGTTTAAGCTCAACACTTTGGTAGCCAATAGTGCTGTAACAACTAACCAAATCATAAACACTTATTCCCTTTTTCCATAAAAAATCTTTTACATAAGCCATTTTAAGCCAAAACCACTAAAAACATTTAACTAAAAGAATCAGCTTCCACAAGCCCTTATTGTATCAAATAATCCTTTTGGATTCATGCTTAAGCCCATAAAAACAGGGTTTAAAAAACTTGCTATACCCCCCAGTATACCCCCAGGAATGAATAGAAAAATTAATCTTCAGAAAACTAAGTAATTACAATTAATCAAAACTTATAAAAAGGGCTAAACAACATTTTTATCATGCCCCGTTAGTCTAGCCCGGTCATAAGGGTGCTTAGCAGCATTCTTATCAACCCTCGGCAACCGAGGGAAGAAAAAGCCGAAAGGACACAGCCCTTTCAAGGAAGCCTTTTCTTTTGTAAAAGAAAAGCCTTCAGGGAAAAGAAAAACTCACATCAAAGAGAGGCTGAAACGCGAGTTCGAATCTCGCACGGGGCATTTTAATACAAAGATGAAAGCAAGCAGCTTATACCAAAAACTTGAAAAAGAATTCATAAAACCATGTTTAACTGATGATTGGCAAGCATCTATTCCGCTAATTTCAGAGTTTATCAGCCCCAATTTTAAAAAAAGATACATGGGGATAGTATGCGATTTTGCTAAGGAAATAACCAAGGCCTATACAGCAGTTTTCCCATCAAACCATGTTATGCAGTCATTACTAGACAAGCAAGAAGAAGGCATTATGCTCTTTGTTCATCATCCAGCAACTTGGGACATAAGAACAGCTCCAAAGGTGTTCCTGCCAATGGACTTAGGATTATTAAGAAGCTTTCGTGAAAGAAAAATGTCTATCTATAATCTCCATGTCCCATTGGATAATTATGGAAAGTATTCAACCGGAGTAGCTTTAGCTAAAGCTCTTGGACTAACTCCTAAAAAACCATTCGCACCCTACTATGGCTCCTTGTCAGGGCTGTTCTGCAATACAGACATAAGAACAGTTAATGAATTTAAAACTAGGTTCCAAAACACCATGGGTCATAAGGTTAGCCTCTACCCCTATGGAGGCAATAACATAAACAGCAAAATGGTCGCAGTGATTCCTGGAGGAGGCAATAGCCAGGAATTTCTTGAGGAGATTGCAAATGAAGGGGTGAACACTTTAGCAACAGGAATAGCTGTAAAAAATAGCCATTCCCAACAGGCCCATCAATTTGCTGAAAAAAATAACATCAATATTCTTGGCGGAACTCATTATTCCACTGAAAAATTTGCATGTATTGGCTTGTGCAGTTATTTCAAAAAGCTCGGTCTGCCCTCAGAGTTTATTGAAGATAAGCCAGTAATGGAAGACCTGTAAACCTAGCTGGCGGTTATACACCCTGCTTGTTTATGTGTTTAAATAATTCATCTACAAACTTATATTTCAAGAAGGGTCATTTTTTGGCAAATAAGAAAATATTTCTTTTACTGTTTCTTCAGGAGTTTTGTTCTGGGTATTAATCATCACCCCAAAATCAAAGGCAGAAACCAGCTTAAAAACATCTGCTGTTGCTTGCTCCCCTAATTTATCTTTTCTTGTTTTATCTCTCTTTATACACTCCTGAAGGCTGGCTTTTAATGTAACTACAAAACAAGGAAAATTAAGGCTCTTAATCAAATCTTCAACCTGCTTTTTGTGATAAAAATTCCCATCTAAAACAAGGTTATTTTTCCTTAATATCTTTCTGAATTTAGGTATCATTACCTCATCAGCTTTTAAGAATTTATTTAATGGAATCCACCTCTCCCCGGGTATATAATCTAAGCCTAGCTCATCCATAATCTTATCAAAGTGGATAATCTTAGCCTGAATCCTCTTTGCCAACAATTTTCCGATTGTTGATTTTCCAACACCTCCAGGCCCCCTGATTATCACAAAATAACTCATGATATTATTGATTTTCTATCGTTTTTATTCTTTGCCTTTTTAACAAAGTATTTAAACTCCCCGGATTATATCCAACATAGATGAAAAAGAGAGTGAAAAAAACCAGCAGAGTCAGCAAAGGATTATACTGGACTCCAAGAATATTAACAATCATATTTTTGCTGTTCTTAGCACTGATGTCATTAGATGTTTTTTCTCCTGAGTTAAGCTTTTGGCAGATCTTGCTTGGGTTGTTCATGCACAATATTCCTGTGTTTATTTTGCTGATTATTTTATTAATATCATGGAAACATGAGATTGTTGGCGGAACCGCTTTCATTCTCGCTGGAATATTGTATATTGCCCTGTTAATGAGGAATCCTTTTGAGTGGTATATGCTGGCCTGGGCCATCCAAATCTCAGGAATCGCATT
>DATDYH010000041.1:0-3609 GCA_035289045.1 Candidatus Nanoarchaeia archaeon | reverse complement strand
TGGAGAAACTCTTCAAAATCATCTTCTGCTGTTTCAGGATTCCCTGATTCCTGAAGAAAATCATTTGTAGGCTGAACAAGCATATATTCAGTTTTTTCCTCAGGTTCTCTTTGTGCTGTGGACTCTACACCTTTGCTGTCGTAAACAAAAGCCCCGATTTGATTACCTCTAGTATCAAGAACTTCAACATGGGCAGCACCATTTTCTATAGCACCGATTCTTATATTATTGCCATAAAGCTCTTTTAGCGTCTGCTGAATTTCAAACTTCTCCATATCTCTTTGCTGGTTTGCTTCAAACATACCACCTTCATCCAGAACGTTTCCTGTATCTCCTCCTAAGGCAGCACAAATATCACGGTCATAATTACTGTTCCTTTCATCGCAAAAAGCTGATACTGACCTGCCACCAACAGGCTCCTGACAGCCAGAGAGCAATAGAATAGAGAAAATAAATAATGAGAACCCAATGACCTCTTTTTTCATGGTTATTGGTTAAGCAGGCTTGTATTTAAAGATTTCTTTCTTTTCCTTCATAGGCTTTATTGGCTTAAGTAATAATAATTAACAAGAGAGATAACAAAGATTTGCCTGATTCTTTATCCTAACTTAGCTTTTTATGTACACTGCTGGTGGTCCTGTTAGAAAGTTAGGATAGATCCTAGCTCTCTCTGTCAATGAAGGTTCTATCTTTAATGGGTGTTGATTTAGGTGTTTTCTGTTTTCATCAGCTGAATATATTAAACCACCATCAGACAAAATTTGTATTAAAGTTTCTACTGCTTGTGGGGTTCTTGGATTATCATAACCACTAGCGCTTAATACATTAGAGAGATATATTCTTGAGTAGGCTCTTCTGGTTATCCCTTCTGGTAAGTCTAACAAATCTGCTACATGCAAGTGTAATCTCGGGAGATTTCTTTGTATTTTTAACAACTTTTCTGGGGTAAAGTAATCTTCTATTTCTGTGTTTACCCAACCATCATTCCCAAAATTCAAAAATCTTTTAAAATTCCCTCTTTGTAAACATCCAATTTTGTATTTGGCTATTTCAATTTGCTTTGACCTAAAATCAATTGCATGGACTTCTTTTGCCTTTTCTATCATGGCTAGTGGTTGATCACCTGAACCACATATTGATAAGATAATATCTTCTGATTGCAAATTTAATCCAGATATTATACCAAATAAGTTTTCATTTGTGAGCCTATAACCTACACCTCTTGGGGGAATTTCAAAAAAAAGGTTTAGGAATCTTTTTATCATTTTAATCCATGAGTCTGTTTTTAGTTAGGAATGATTATAGCTTCTAATGCTTTATATCCCCTGTAACAGCCAGCAGGGATAGCATCTTCAGGAGTTGAGCATGTTAGCGATGCATGAAGCCCAAGATCGGGACTCTTTGATGGGCTTACACCACCCATTAGGCGAAAGTTCATGTCATCATAACTAGCATCACCTCTTGATGGTACAAAAGTAGCAGAGTAAACAGCAGGAACAACTCTAAGATCATACTTAGAGCCCGTAGAGCCGGGAGCTTCTATTTGCCTGCCGTTTTGATTTATCATCAAGTCTTCCATTTCTATCTCAATAGTAGTCCTGTTTCTGTTTGGACCCACTCTGGTTACCCTTATGTTATCCCAGACAGGTTTTGTAGCATCAGTTGCTACATAAGTTGGAACAGCAAAATATCTCCATACAGCTGTAAGAGTAAGGTCTCTTAGCTCTTCTTTTACCATGCCCAATTTTTTAAGATAGGGTGTATTTAATCTTCCATCCAGCTTTACCATGCATAATATGGGAATCTGCTTATTTATAAACCTTTCGCTTCTTTACTACTTCTGAGTAACACTATATTTTCCTTCTACAAAATCAATGAAATCCCTTGTCCTCTTGTAGAATTCAAACAGCTTTTCAATGTCTATTGTAAAGGCTTCATCATGCTCAAGCACTGTTAAGGCAACATTTTTTCTGTATTCTTCTTTTTTTGTGTATTCTGCCTGGTCAATCCTTTTCAATAAGAAGTAAAACTCCAGAAAACCTTTCATCTCTGGCTTTCTTGCAGAGAGCTTTTTCAGTTCCTGGGCCCTTGAGATAGGGGTTAATGGGAGCTGCTTGGTCTTTTTCTGCTTTTTCAGGGATTCAAGAGCGTAAATTATCCCATAGTCATATGCATTAATAAGCCTGTGAATGGTATTTTTTATAACATCAACTGTCTTGGTATACTTTAGGGTCACAAAAATTAGATGGTCTGCCCTTTTTAGTTCTTCCCTAGCTTCATTGCCTTCGTACATTTTGTAGGATGAGATTTACCTTCCTCATAAAGGGTTTGAGCTGGTTTATATAGGTTTTTAATTTTTCCATAGTAATTATTTTCATCTTTGAGTAGTCCTGGTTGCAGAGGATGTAGTTATCTTTCCTGAAAAACTCCATTTTTGACGCTTTTCTTTCATTTACCAGCTGCCTTAACTCCTCAAGCAGGACTAGATGGGATCTTTCTATGTTGTATTGGGGGGCTATTTTTGTCTTAAACAGGTCCAGCCTTACATGGAAATTCTCTGGAAACATGCCTATGCGCTTGTAAAGCCTTTCGTAGTACAGCAGGGCTTCAACAGCTGTTAGTGCTGAGAGATAGAGGTTTTCCAGTACAGCTACAATCAGCTTCTGGTCTTTTACCAAAGGATAGGTTACGTATGCTATATGGTCTGCTGTAGTGAAATGCTGGTTGGACTTTGCCAATAAAGAAGCAATCTGAGAGTGTTCCTGGAGCATGGAAATGAGAAGATGATGGATTATTTATAGATTATTGTTCTAGGCTTTTGTCAATGCAAGAATAGCTGCTGCAATATCCCCATCTTTTTCTTCAATTGCTTGTTTTGCTTCTGCTCTTGAGACATTTGCCTGTTCTGATACTGTTGCTATGTCCTCTTCTGTGATTTTTGATTGCTCTTCATAAGCCTCAAGTTTTCCTGTGATTTGGAGGGATTCCTGGCCCATCATATTTACTTTAAGAACTTCTGGGTTTTTGATAATATAGTCTTGAGGGCCTTTGATAATGACTGCTTCTGCCTCTATTTCCTCCTGCTTAATGCCCATCTTCTTCATCATCTGCTTCATTTGTTGGGGATTAATGCCAGGTAGCATGTTAAATCAGGTGAAGAACTACTTCAATCACAATAACAAATAATATTAAGGCAACAACTACTTCAGGTTTCATGATTAGCTTGCTCTTTGTTTCGTCTGAATAACGGATTAACCCGCCCATGCCAGAAGGCATCTGCACCCTGTTGTCTGCCATAAAAATGATTAAGACTAAGAGTTTATAAAATTATGGATTATATTTTTTTAATCGGGGTTGTTATTACAGGGGGCATTATTCCTCGCTGGATTATTACCTCTAAAGTGTCTATCCATCTCCCCATGCTTGTAGTCAAGGAGTCAAAGTTTTCAACCCGGAACTTCAGCTCTCTTGTTCTCGCTGTTAACTCCGGCAGCTCTATTGCTTTGTAGAATTGAAAGCCCATATAAACAGCACCTGATAGAAAAAAAACACCTGCACACATGATAGGAATTAAGGTGGAGTATTTCATTTTCTTCCTTTTATTAAAAA
>DATDYH010000040.1:0-3099 GCA_035289045.1 Candidatus Nanoarchaeia archaeon | reverse complement strand
TCCCTGATTTTATTGATAAAATTTTCTTCCATTTTATTTTCCTAAACATCCAAATTCTTTACCTGCTGGGCATGCTCAAAGATGAATTTCCTTCTTGGCTGGACTTCCTCACCCATTAAGATAGTGAATAATTCATCAGCTATTGCAACATCCTCTATGGTGATTTTTTTCATGTATCTCTGCTCTGGGTTAAGGGTTGTTTCCCATAATTGCTCTGAGTTCATCTCTCCCAGGCCTTTGTATCTTTGGATTGTTGTGCCTTCCTGCCCAATTTTTGCAAACAACTCCTCAAGCTTTTTTTCATTATAGATGTAATACTCTTCCTTTCCTTTTGTTACTTTGTATAAAGGAGGCATGGCTATGTATAGGTAGCCTTTTTCAATTATTGGGCGCATATACCTGTAAAAGAAGGTTAAAAGCAAGGTTGCTATGTGCCTGCCATCAACATCTGCATCAGAGGTTATGATTATTTTATGGTATCTTGTTTTTTCAATATTAAAATCCTCTCCAATGCCTGCTCCTAGTGCTAAGATTAAAGGCTGGAGCTTTTCATTGCCAAAGATCTTGTCTATCCTTGCTTTTTCAGTGTTAAGCATCTTGCCCCATAAAGGAAGGATTGCCTGGATTTTCCTGTCCCTGCCATTGATTGCTGTGCCTGCTGCTGAATCTCCTTCTACAATGAAAATCTCTGCTTTTTCCGGGTTTCTTTCCTGGCAGTCTGCAAGCTTGCCTGGAAGAGAGCCTGATTCCAATGCTGATTTTCTTCTTGTTAATTCCTTTGCCTTTCTTGCTGCTTCCCTTGCTTTAGCAGCTTCTGCTGATTTTTGGACTATTGCTTTTGCTATTGATGGGTTTTCTTCAAAAAACTCAACAAGCTTTATGTAAACTATTGAAGAAACTAAGCCCTTGACATCTGAATTGCCTAATTTTGTCTTGGTTTGGCCTTCAAACTGGGGGTCTGGAATCTTAACAGAGATGATTGCTATTAAGCCTTCCTGGACATCATCCCCAGTGATTTTTAGGTCTGTTAATTTTGCTTTTTTGATATAGTCATTTACAGCCCTTGTTAATGAGGTTCTGAAGCCTTCTTCATGGGTTCCTCCTTCAATTGTGCAGATGTTATTGACAAAAGAGATTAGTGTGCTTGTATAGCTGTTATTGTAGAGCATGGCTGCTTCCAGCTTAATCTGGTTTTCATCTTTCTGAAAATAAATTGGCTGGGAGAGCTTTTCCCTGCCTTTGTTAAGATAATCAACAAATGCTTTTAACCCTCCTGTGTATTGGAATACTTCATGAGTGCTGGTTCTTTCATCTGTGATTTCAATTTTTAAGCCTGCATTAAGGAAGGCAAGTTCTCTTAATCTTTTTGAGAGGATTTCATAGTCAAAGATTGTTGAATTAAAGATTTCTTTATCTGGGAGGAATGTAACTGTTGTGCCTGTGCCTTCTGCTTTTCCTATAATCTCTAATGGTGTTTTTGGTACTCCTTTTTCAAACCTTTGCCTATGGAGCTTGTTGTCCCTTTTTACCTCTACTACAAGCCACTCTGATAAAGCATTAACAACAGATACCCCTACTCCATGCAATCCTCCGGAAACCTGGTAGGTTTTATGGTCAAACTTGCCTCCTGCATGAAGGATGGTTAATACAACTTCTACAGCTGATTTTTTTTCTGTTGGGTGGATGTCAACAGGAATGCCTCTTCCATTGTCAATAACTGTTACTGAATTGTCTTTATGGACATGGACAATAATATGGCTGCAATTGCCTGTCATTGCCTCGTCAATACTATTATCTAAAACTTCATAAACCATATGATGAAGCCCTCTTGTTCCTGTGTCTCCTATGTACATAGCCGGGCGTTTTCTTACTGCCTGCAAGTCCTTTAATACCTGAATGCTGTCTGCTTTATATGATTGGTCTGCCATGTTGTGTGTCTCGCTGAAATCCCCAAGAATAAGGGTCTGGGGTGGATTTTTCCCCTCTTTTTATTAGTTTTTATATGCATGGATTTATATAGTTTTCTCAGGCTGAAATGGCTAAATTTGGGCTTCCTGAGGCTTGTAGATAGGGAAAATATTTTTTTATGGGGAAAGATTTATAAAGAAAACAGGGGTTTTTTAGCTATGGCTGGAATACCTGAAAAAATATGGTTCTTGGATTGCTTCGTTACTTTATAGTGATTACAAATAGAAAGGCTTAAATAGGGGCGGAATAGCTTTATAATAACCAATTTGGAGGTTAAGATGAAATTAAATGAAAATGATAGTGGTTTTTTAGATGTGTTAAAAATCTCGGGTTATACTGCAACATGTCTTGTATTACTCGGTTTTGCGATTGGTATGTATGGTCAATGTGAAAGAAATAAAGATGGTAGATTCTTAGTAAGAAATGTATTAACATCGGAACTTGAAAGGCGAGCTGACAGAAATTTAAATGGAAGGCTTGAATTTGATGAAAAAACTGAAGCATGGAACAGGATGGGAATTTATGGATCATTTGTGGATGCAAAAGGCGATACTTTATTCCCAGAACCAAGCTTAAAAGATTTGGTAGATGGTGTAAAAGCTTATAGAGGGCTTCAGAGAAATTATTAATCTGTTAAGTGTAGGAATAAAATGGAGCAAGAGACAACAATTTATTTACCTAAATCGGAAAGATTATATGGGGTGTTAGAAAGAAAGAGAGATTTTTATAAAGCAAGGTGTGTTGAGATGGGGAAACTAGCGCCTGAATCATGGGATAAAGCAAAGTATGGGTTACTTTCTGGTTATGGTGGGGATTATGCTCTATTGGGCGTGCTGCTTAGAGATGGGAAGGTAACCCCGGAGAGCGTTGCAATAGACTTATTTAACTTAAGGCCTGAAGAAGATATAGAGGTTTCAATGAGGGCTAGCGGGGAAAGTAGAAGGGAGTTAATTGGATCATGCTTAGAAGAGATAAGTGTAAAGGCTGAGAGCTGGGAAAGATATATAACCCATGTGGATGGGCTTGAGGATGAGTTCATTGGATTCCATGACCGAGGTTACCAAATTACAGCACCTTTTCCTGGAAATCCTGGGAAAAAAATAGTTTTACAGGTTGATGATTTAGGGAGAA
>DATDYH010000039.1:0-8247 GCA_035289045.1 Candidatus Nanoarchaeia archaeon | reverse complement strand
TCTACTGGAAAATGGACGCCTGCTGGTAGAATAGGCAAGTCTTCTTTAAGGAAAAGCCTATGCCATCTCTGCTCCAGCAAACCGCTAAACACCAATGGCTGATATGCTACTTTATTCCTTGCTTTCAATCTTAAGTGCCTTGCTGTGTCAAATGCGTAACTTACAGCTTCAAAAAACCCATTTTTGCCATCATAATCTTCAGGAAACCAGCAAATTTCATCACAATTTCTTGGTGCTTTTGTCTTCTCAAAAACAATCCTTCCATTTCCTATAAGAGTTGCACACATGATATATGTCTCCAATGTTGTTCCAGAATATGCCCTGAACATGTTAATGGTTATTCTCCTTTGGCTCATTGTTTGTTATGACTCTTGCTAATGAGTTTACTTTGTCCCCTTCTTTGAGCTTCATGATTCTGACACCCTGGGTGTTCCTGCCGATTACAGAGATGCCATTGACAGGAGTCCTGATAATAACCCCTTTCTGGGAGATGAACATAACCTCATCTTCATCTGTAACTGTTTTAATGCCAACAACATTTGAGTTCTTTGCTCCGGGCTTGAGGTGCTTTGTTAGGATATTTATTACCCCCTTACCCCCTCTTTTAATCAGCCGGTAATCCTCAATTTTTGTTCTTTTGCCATTGCCATTCTCTGTTATTGTAAGCAGGGTTGCTGTTTCTTTTGCAACTTCCATGCCTATGACAGCATCTCCTTTTTTCAGCTTAATTCCTCTAACCCCTGAGGCGTTTCTGCCCATTACTCTTGCATCTTTCTCAGGGAATTTGACTGCTAACCCATGTTTTGTCCCTATGAGCATGTTAAGCGAGCCAGGTGTTAATCTTGCTTCCACTAATTCATCATCGCCTTCAAGAGTGATTGCTTTTATCCCCCCTTTTCTCGGATTTGAGAACTTTTCAAGGGAGGTTCTTTTTACCTTGCCATTTTTTGTTGCGAACATGATGAAGTTTTTATCATTAAACTCTTTTACCGGGAGGATGGCGTTGACAAGCTCTCCTGGCTCTAAGGTGATTAGGTTAATAATTGCCTTGCCTTTTGAGTATCTTGAAGCCTGAGGGATTCTATATGCTTTTAACCAGTAGACTTTGCCATGATTTGTGAAGAATAATAGGTAATGATGGTTAGAGGTTACAAATAAATGCTCTACAATATCTTCTTCTTTTGTTTCTGCTGCAATTACTCCTGTGCCCCCTCTTTTCTGCTGCTTGTATTCTGTTAATGATGTTTGCTTGATATAGCCGGTTTTTGTTGCTGTTATGACAACATTATCATCTTTTATTAAGTCTTCATCTTCTAAATCAAGAACTTCCTGGTCCATGATTATGGTTTTTCTCTTGTCCTGGTATTTTTCCCTGATTTCTTCTAGCTCCTGCCTGATTATGCCATAGATTCTCTCTTCTGAAGCAAGGATGGACTTTAATTTTGCTATTAGTTTTATTAACTCATTATACTCTTCCTGGATTTTATTTTGTTCTAATGAGGTTAATCTTTGGAGCCTTAAGTCAAGAATTGCCTGGCTCTGGAGTTCTGTTAGTATATAGTTTTTGATTAACAACTGCCTAGCTACTTCAGGGTCTTTAGAAGACTTAATGTCCTTGATTACTGCATCAATATTTGCTAATGCGATTCTTAAGCCTTCCAAGATATGGGCTCTTTCCTCTGCTTTTTTAAGCTCAAACTCTGTCCTTCTGATGATAATTCTTTTCCTGTGCTGGATAAAATACTGCAGGAGAGCTTTTAATGAAAGTATTTTTGGCTGGCCTGCAACTAATGCAAGCATGATAATGCCAAAAGTTGTCTGGAGCTGGGTGTTTTTGTATAATTGGTTAAGAACCACTTCTGGATTGGCTGAATCTTTTAATTCAACCACTATTCTCATGCCTTTTCTGTCGCTTTCGTCCCTTAAATCACGGATACCATCAATTTTCTTGTCCTTTACCCGGTCAGCTATTGACTCTATTAAAGTTGTTTTATTAACCATATAAGGAATTTCTGTTATGATGATCTTGTTTTTTTCAAAGCTTGTTGCTGCCTTAACCTGGATATGGCCCCTGCCTTTTTCATATGCTTTTTTTATGCCTGAGATGCCTGCTATGCTTCCTGCTGTTGGAAAATCCGGGCCTTTTATGTAATGCATGATTTCTTCTGTTGTCATCTCTGGCTTAGCTATTAAGGAGATTAAGGCATCCACAACTTCTGTTATATTATGCGGCGGGATATTAGTTGCCATGCCAACTGCAATGCCTGCTGTGCCATTGATTAGTAAATTAGGGATTTTGCATGGCAGTATTACTGGCTCCTGGGTAGAGCCATCATAATTAGGAACAAACTTGACTGTGTCTTTGTCAATGTCTGCGAGCATCTCATCAGAGATTTTTGAGAGCTTTGCCTCTGTGTTATGGTTAATAAATCCGTTGGCAATGAAACTATGGCAGGTGCTTTCTACTTTTATTGAATATACTCTTTGAATTCCTGCTTCTTCTATTTGGGCGACCTCATCAAAAAGATAATGGTAGGTGAGCAGATATTCAAACATTGCTGAATAATCCAAGCCTGTTTTTTTTAATAAAATAGTAGATGTTTCTCCATAGTTCCTCACCATTCCTTCATACCTATCAAAATTATTAGCTGTGGTGAATTTTGAACAACTAATTCCCCTTACAAAATCAGAAATAAAAGGAACAAAATCATATATTGCGGACTCTCTTTTAGCCCCCATTAATGCGAACTCTAGTTTTTTATTTTTTCTTTCGCTTATAAACCCCATCTCTTTATAGAATCTTAACCTGTTTCTATGCCCTCTTAGGTAAATCTTCCAAATGCTTTTATATTTGTCAAACCTTTTTGAGCTATCAATCCCGAATCTTAACAGAAGAACCTGCAGCTCTGAAATTAGCTTTTCACTTTTTGAGCAACAGCTTAGTTCTATAAATCTTTTACCTGAAATACTGATGCTGCCATCCCCCTCAAAATATGCCCTCATAAACTCCTTTACTATCTGCTTAGGAGATTGTAAAATTATCTTTGGTATTTGCCTTTCTGAGGATTTTGTTAAATTCAGCCCAAGATTCTTAAGAAATTCTATAGTGTACAAACAATGGCATTCCAGCCTTACATACTCTTTTTTTCCGTAAGAGTTTGGTTTCTTTTTGAATCTATGCAATGTTGAATCTGGAAAGATTTTCTTCCATGCTTCTTCTAATGTGCTAATCCATGATTCATCAGTATTACAAAACTCTATTTTTTTGCCAGTCAATGAGCCTTCAGAGATAAAAGACCCTAGAATAAACGCTAAATGTGTGCTTACCTGTGTTGGTAAAACTCTCTTTTTTGTTCTTTTATTCTTTAATGTAGGATAAAATGGTGTTAATGGGGCTTCTTGCTCTGGCCATAAGGCATCTGAAGAACGGTCAATAACTACGAAATCTCTTTTTTTTATTTCGCTTAATAACTTCCACTGGAAGCATGGTTTACCTTGATTATCTTTGTTGAGAATAAGCACTGGATGATTGTGCGTTCCGGTTAAAGAATAGCCTCTTTTTGTTGTAATTTTAAGGGTGGGGTGTTCATTTGAATCAAACCATTTTGAGGCTTCATGTATCTTTTTATCCTTTGATAGGACTTTGATATGGATATTTTCCTCCTTGGCTAATTTTCCAATGGGAATTAATCCTTTTTCTGTAACAACAAGGCTTTCCCCGACAACACAATACCTCATCGCGGCCTGGCTATGGCCGTCAATTGAATTATGAACAAATACACCTGATGCAAGAGAAAAATTATGGGTATCTTCAATTGTGAGGTCGTATACATCAGCTTTTTCTTTTGTGAATGCAATAGACTTTACTTTATGATTTAACCTGGAGGTAATACCTAATCCTAGCGAATTGTGAAGCTCTTCCTGATTGTTGTTAAAAAACTTTTTTAAACCCTCTTCAAATTTTATGATTCCAGCGCCTTTTCTTGTATTGTAATTAACTCTTATTTTTTCATAGTTCTCTGAAGTTATGCCCCCATATGCTTCAATAGCCTTTCTGCATACTGCTAAAAATCTGTAGAGATTCGCTTTTTTTCCATTTTCTGAAAGAATCGGGGCAAAATAATTGCGATAATTAGCATTTTCTGCCCATCTTTTTTTATTCTTTTCAGTTATTATTTGCCTATATTCTGGATTTTTCCAACACTCTTTTGATTTTGTTGAGATATTTTTTCTATGTTCAGGATTTGACCATTGTTTTTGAGCTGTTTTTCTTCCTTTTTCTACCTGCTCCTGATAATATGCCTGGTTTTTCCATTTTTCTTTTAATGCTAAAGACTTTTTCTCTCTATAATTTTTATCCTGCCATAATTTGTTAAGGATTATTGTAGCTCTTTTGCTCAATTCTTCCTTTCTTTCTGGATGATTTTTCATATATTCTTTATTTACCCTGCTTAAGTTCTCCTGCATTTTTTTTCTGTATTCTGGGTTCTTCCAGTTCATCCTGTTACTCTCTGAGATTCTTTGAGCAACTTTTTTTCTATTCTCTTCTTTATCCCAGAATGCTTTTCTTCCTTTTGCAATTTTCTCTCTGTATTCTGGGTTCTTATGCTGCTCTTTTGCATGGTGGGCATGTAAGAGTGCATGTTTCTGCCATGCTACTCTTTTGATATTCTCTGGATTATTATTTGCTTTATTAAAGTCAACATGATGCCTTACCCTACCCGCTTGTTTCTTGTATTTCCCTAAAGTAAGATTATAATTATCTGTAAGATGGTGTGCTGGCACCCATTCCTCTGTTTTTGGCTGATAAATCAGAAGATAGCCTGCTCTATTGATTGTATCTTTCTTTTCTGAAATTTTTGTATAAATAGGCATTAATGAATCCCCTGGCTGGAGGTATTGGGCTTCTTTATATGTTCCATCTCTTAACATAAACTGGTGGTTAAGCGTGCATTTCATCTCTTCATTGTTGTCAAGGATTATCTTCAGGATTTCCTTGTTTCTAAATGTTAATCTTGGGCTCTTAATTTCTGCAACAGCTACATTTCCTAGTTTATTTATTGTGTATGTATGATTTTTTTTGCTTTGGTTATGCTCTTTAATAAGCTCTGAAAATGACAGCTTTCTTCCATCTGTTAAGAGAACCTTTGTATCTTTTGTAAAGCACCCAAAATTTCCCTGGCCTTCTATTAATGGGTATCTTAATGAAAATGGCTGGGCCATTCTTACTAATGCGTCATAAACAGCTATATCTCCGTGAGGATGGAACCTTCCCAGGCAGTCTCCAACAATTCTTGCACACTTTTTTGTTGGCTTGCTGTTGAAGAGCTTTTGCTTGTACATGGTGTAAAGAATTCTTCTGTGGACTGGCTTTAAGCCATCATTAACATCCGGCAATGCCCTGGCTGTGATAACTGACATGGCGTAATCTATGTAAGACTCTTTCATCTCATCTTCAATTAATTTAACCTGGATTGATTCTGGCATGTTACAACCTATTTTGCAAATATCTTACTATTTCATCACCATAATCCTCTTTTTTGTAGATTACCTTATCAAATAAGGTGTATTCTTGAAGCCCAAGTATTTCTTTTTGGGTTACTGCTCCCATTTTTCCAAAAGCGTTATGGGTTGCAGAGGCTCCGGTCAGAGCAATGGTTATTATGTATGGATTGGCTCTCTTTGCTCTTTCTGCTAAAAAAGCACCCTTGGCTTTAGGTGTGATATTCTCCTGATATGGCTGATGAGGTGCCTCTCTGTCTTCAAAATCACACCTTATATCTGTAATCAAGACATCGTATAAAGAGAAATCTCTTTTCAAAGCTCCATCAAACATATCTACGCAGATATTAAGACCAGGGAAGTCTGAATGGATTCTTCTTGCTTTAAACACAGCTTTTGCTATTTCATCTCTTCTTTTATTTCCTAACTCATGTGATTTTTCAACACATAACACTTTTATTTGTTCTTCTGGCATTATCTTTTACCTTCCCATTCATCTTTGAATTGCTCTAAAAAAGTAACAATAAAATCGTAACGCTCTTTTGCAATTTCCCTTGCTAACTCAGTGTTAAATGTCTCTGGCTTTATTTTTAAAATTTTTTCATAAAAATGATTTATTGCTGTTGTTTCTTGGCCATGATACTCTTTTTCTGGCTCTAAACCAGGGATATGAATCGGGAGTTTATGCAACCCATTGTACATAAAGATCCTTGCAATGCATATTGCACCTAATGCTTCCAACCTGTCAGCATCCTGTAGAATTTGGGCTTCTTTTGTCAGGGGTTTTAACCCTTTGCTGAATCTATGAACCCGAATTGCCTCTTTAATGCTCGCAATCTTTTCTGCTGGATAATCTGCTTCTTTAAGGATTTGCCCGGCCATTTTTGCACCTTCTTCAGCATGGCATGCACATTCCTTGTTGTCTTCTTTTACTCTTGCAATATCATGCAGCAAGCAGGCAAGCTTTACTATTTCCAGGTCTGCATTTTCTTTTTCAGCTAGTTTTACTGCGAGATTATACACCCTTTCTACATGGTCAAACCCATGGCCACCCAGGTCTTTATGATATGATCTGGATTTTTCCCTGATTTTATTGATAAAATTTTCTTCCATTTTATTTTCCTAAACATCCAAATTTTTAACCTGCTGGGCATGCTCAAAGATGAATTTCCTCCTTGGCTGGACTTCTTCGCCCATTAAGATAGTGAATAATTCATCAGCTATTGCAGCATCTTCTATGGTGATTTTTTTCATGTATCTCTGCTCTGGGTTTAATGTGGTTTCCCATAATTGGTCTGAGTTCATCTCTCCCAGGCCTTTGTATCTTTGGATTGTTGTGCTTTCCTGGCCAATTTTTGCGAATAATTCCTCAAGCTTTTTTTCATTATAAATGTAATATCCATCTTTGCCTTTGGTTACCTTGTATAAAGGAGGCATGGCTATGTATAAATAGCCTTTTTCAATTATTGGGCGCATATACCTGTAGAAGAAAGTCAGGAGCAGGGTTGCTATGTGCCTGCCATCTACATCTGCATCTGAAGTTATGATTATTTTATGGTATCTTGTTTTTTCAATATTGAAGTCTTCTCCAATGCCTGTGCCCAGGGCCAGGATTAATGGCTGGAGCTTTTCATTGCCAAAAATCTTATCAATTCTTGCTTTTTCAGTATTAAGCATCTTGCCCCATAAAGGGAGAATGGCCTGGGTTTTTCTGTCCCTGCCATTGATTGCTGTCCCCGCGGCTGAATCGCCTTCTACAATAAAGATTTCTGCTTTTTCAGGGTTTCTTTCCTGGCAGTCTGCAAGCTTTCCAGGGAGAGAGCCTGATTCCAATGCTGATTTTCTTCTTGTTAATTCCTTTGCTTTTCTTGCTGCTTCCCTTGCTTTTGCAGCTTCTGCTGATTTCTGGACAATTGCTTTTGCTATTGATGGGTTTTCCTCAAAAAACTCAACGAGCTTTGTGTAAACTATTGAAGAGACTAAGCCTTTAACATCTGAATTGCCTAATTTTGTTTTTGTCTGGCCTTCAAACTGGGGGTCTGGGATTTTAACAGATATGATTGCTATTAAGCCTTCCTGCACATCATCACCTGTGATTTTCAGGTCTGTTAATTTTGCTTTTTTTATGTAATCATTTACAGCTCTTGTCAATGAAGTTCTGAAGCCTTCTTCGTGAGTTCCTCCTTCAATTGTGCAGATGTTATTGACAAAAGAGATTAGTGTGCTTGTATAGCTGTTATTGTAAAGCATGGCTGCTTCTAATTTAATCTGGTTTTCATCTTTATGAAAATAAATGGGTTGGGAGAGCTTTTCCCGGCCTTTGTTTAAGTAATCAACAAACTCTTTTAACCCTCCGGTATATTGGAATACTTCATGAGTGCTGGTTCTTTCATCTGTGATTTCAATTTTTAAGCCTGCATTCAGGAAAGCCAGCTCTCTTAATCTTCTGGAAAGGATTTCATAATCAAAGATTGTTGAATTAAAAATTTCCTTGTCCGGGAGGAAAGTAACTGTTGTGCCTGTGCCCTCTGCTTTGCCTAGTATTTCCAGGGGTGTTTTTGTAACCCCTTTTTCAAACCTTTGCTTATGGAGCTTGCCATCCCTTTTTACCTCTACTATAAGCCATGCTGAGAGTGCATTAACAACAGACACGCCTACACCATGCAAGCCCCCGGAAACCTGGTAGGTTTTGTGGTCAAATTTTCCACCTGCATGAAGAATGGTTAATACAACCTCTACTGCTGA
>DATDYH010000038.1:0-11463 GCA_035289045.1 Candidatus Nanoarchaeia archaeon | reverse complement strand
ATAATACGCATTATTTAGCTTTCCAGAAATCTTTATCTCAGACTCGCCTCCAACCAGGTTTATGGGCTGGGAAGCAGGCTTAGCCAATCCGCATGTTTTTCCAACCTCTTTGGAAAATAAAGTAAAGTCTGCAAAATCAATATCACCATCATTATCAAGGTCATAAGCCTTGTTCTCCTCATTCACAGCTTTCCCATACTCTGACTGGAACAGCCCAAAATCTTCATTATCCACTTCCCCATTATTGTTAAAATCCCCTAAACATGAAGCATAAACAGGAACAGCTAATAATATTAAGAAAATAATTAAAAGAAAACCTCTTTTTTGCATAATCAATCTAATCTCATGCAGTTTAAATATATTATGCTTATCTGGCTGCATAGGGTTAGTAAGGGAAACGCAGGTAGCCCTTACTTGTCAATAAAGAAAAAAATCTCCTTCTCAATATCCCCAATAGTGTACTTATACCCTAATCTATCAAGCATCCTCCTGAACCAGGCTCTTCCTGCCTTCCTGATTTCAACACCCCCTCCAAGAGCAACCTTGGAAAAGCTGACAACAATCTTCCTGCATTTTAATTTCTTCAGGATTTCATAGCTTATATCTCTCTTGATTAGCTCAAAGCTCTCCAAAACTTTCAGCAGCAGCACAGTATCAGCCTTAGGCAGCTTATCCATGTTATCATCAACAGCATTAAACACAAAAGCCCTGCCTTTTATTTTATTTTTTTTCATAAAATCACTTAGTTTAGTTATAACCCCGCAATCAATCTCGCATAAGTAATATTTTTTATTTTCATACAAAGAGCAATACTCCAAAGGAGCATTCCCGCACCCAATGTCTAAAATAACATCCCCCCTCACCTCATTAAAAATCCTCTCATAAACAACCCTGCTTCTTTGCTCTTTAACATCCTGAAAAGCTCCGTAAACAACCCTGCACTCCTTTCTTATCTCCTTAAACATTTTTTTAAACCATTTTGCTCTTTTAACCTTTTCAAAATCCCCTTCCAGGCTCAAGCCATTTTGTTTAGCATACTCCTTAATCCTTGCTTTAACAAACCCGTCATCAAGGTTTTTCAGCTCTTTTTTTGCTTTAATCTCTTTTATAATTCTCTCTAACAACATGGAACATCCCTCCTATTGCAATCCCATACCATAGCCAGTTATAATTGTTCTCAAAGTACACTAAAGCATAAGGCAGTAAAAACAAGCATATGTAAAAAACGAAAAACTTCCATCCAGCCTGTTTATAATACAGCCCCATATAGCTTAGCCCAAACAGCATAACAAGTATAGCAAACAGCTCTCTGTTAAGCCCATAATAAGTCATCACTCCCAATAATCCAAGATATAGGTAAGGGTTGAAAATGAAAAACCCCAGGATTAGCCCAATCACAATTCCAATCCCCAGCTTAAAGTCAAATGCATTAATCAATATCCATAAAACAAAAACCCCAAGGATTGCATTGCAGATTAGCCTAAGCCACTTCTCACCAGCAGCAAGCTCTTCTTTGGTCATCCTTGCAATTAAATAGCCAAGGAACAATCCCCCAACAGCAATCACAGCCTCATACATAACTTATAAATAACCCCCAAGTTTAAAAACTTCACTACAACCATTATAATCAAAAATAACCATCTCCAGATAGTAAATCTTATAAATCGTTTTCTCCAACCAATACCATGCCAGATATAAAATATTTTGAAGAAGGAGGTAAGCTGTATAAACAGGATTCTGATGGGGAAAAATACAGAATCTCGTTTTCAGAAGAGCTGCAGCTGAAAAACCTGAAAGCTGCAAGAGAGAATAAAAAACTGCTTGAATTAAACCTATATGCAAAAATAGCAATCGCAGCATTATTGGTTGTCTTAACCGCAGTAATCATCTTTATCTTCTACAGGCTGGACACAATAAACTTTTTCACCGGAGTTTTATACAGGTAAGGAAGTAATATGGTAAGAGAAATAAATACAACAAACAGCATGCATACAGAAGATTTAGGCAAATACTTCCAGATTATTCATGATAAAGGATGGAATGTTTATTTCCGGGGAACTGCTAAAGAAAAAATACCTGTTGGGGAATCCATGCAAAGAGGCCCAGTATCTTCGCTTGAATCAAACATTCGCTATGCCCTCCTGCCAAAAATTGAGGATGCTCATGATAAATCTGCTATAAATGAGTTTATCAGGAGACATCAGACCATACCAGAGATTATTGTTCCTCCAAGTTTTAATTATTATGGAAGAGTTGTTGCTAAATTTGATAAAGCAGGAAAGGATGAAGTAGAACGTCCTTTAACTCCTCAGGAGCATATTACATTTGTTGGATTTGAGTTTTTACCTAAAGAAGTAAGGTTAATAAGCCCAAATAGAACTTTCATGCCTTATGAAGTCTTTGAAACTGCTTTAAGGAGTCTTAGGAATATTAGCCTATTAAAAGGGATTTAGGGGAAGTTTTTTCCATTCTTTTATTATCCTCTTTCTGCTCCAGTTCAGGTACGGGTCTCTAAAAGACCTTCCAAAAGCCCTTATTAATTTTTCTTCAGCATCATTAAGCTTAAAATTTTTATTCACTCCAGCAATTGTCCCACCCCCAACAGAACCAATATTAAACCCAGCCTCTCTCAATCCAGCCCTGAAAACCGGATTGTTAGTATAACTAACCACCACCCCACCCCCAGCAAGCCTTGCTTTCAACATTAATAAAAAATCATAGCTGTACAGCTCAGGATTCTTCATAACAGAAAACCCATCTAAAAAAACAGCATTAAATTTTCCATTTAATGATTTTACTGTCTTCCTCGCATCTCCGGGAATTATCTTAATCCTTACTTTGCTATTTTCAAAGTTTAATCTTTCAACAGCTTCTTTAATAAACTCATATTCACAATCAAGATCAATCCCCTTAATCTTTCCCAGTATCCCCTTATCCAGTTCCAGCCCAGTAATCTCGATTCTCTCCTTGTTTTTAATCGCCTTTTTTACACAGGCATAAGCAATATATCCCAAGCCAAATCCAATATCAAGCACCTTGCCTTTAGCATGCTCAGCATAAAAACCAGCATGTTTTAATCCCCCATCCATTGGGTGGTAAGCCTGTTTAATCCTGCTGTTAAAAAAAGTCAGGCTGTCTTTTGTTTTTAGTTTTTTCATTTGTACCCAAACATTCTGCTATAATCTTACCCTCGCACTATTCTCCATCATCTTCTTTAAATGCTCTGGCTCAGCATAAATCCATTGAACCCCTTATCCCAGCAACATACCTTTTAGGGCATTAAACCTCTTTCTTACTTTCTCTATACCTTCTTTTGTAATTTTATCTAAAATAGGCTCTACCTTTAAGCAGAATTCTGGAGCAGTTTCAGCTCTCTTTAATATTTCTTTCATGCCAAAATCTTTGTCATAATAAAGAGCTCCAACCCTCAACTCTTTGGATTTCTCAAGCTCCCCATAAATATCATTACTAATTATACCCTCTTTCACAAATAAGGATTTCAGGGCGAAAATAGTGCAGTCATGTATTTCTGACTTTATCCCAGCTTTCATAAACAAAGCATAAGCCATAAAGTACTTTGCATAATAAAAAGTATCTAACATCCATTCATCTTCTTGTTTTTCTTTAGCTGATTCAAGCATGTTTAGTGCCGACCTTGACTTTTTCTTATAAACCCCTACAAGTCGTTCATTAGGGCTAATGAGTTTCAAGCCCCCGGCTTTTTTGAAACAGAAGGAGTAATCATCTTTCTTTTCTTTCATAATAATGCCTCCACACCTCATTAATAAATATATCGTGGCTATATAAGATTATATGAGCCTTTACAACCTCTTTAACTAGTGCTCCTTGTTTGGAAAGCTGTTTTTTAAATTGGTTTAAATTCATAGAAGCCATGTGTATTTCCTTGTTGTAAACCTTGCTAAAATCTTTAATCTTCTTTTTTTCAGTCTCTTTTATTTCTCCAATATACAATAAATCAATATCGCTTTCTTTATTATGTGTTAAAGAAGCATAACTTCCAAATAAAATTAAACATCCCCTTAAATTTAAGCCAATAAATTCATCATACAGTTTTTTAATGAAAAATTCTTTTTTTAGCAGGATTAATGTTTCTCTCTTCTCGCTTAAAGACAGAAACTCTCTTACCTGGTTGTTATCTAAATTAAGCGAGTAAACCTTGCTCCTTCCTACATTTTTTGACAGCAGTATCCTATCGCTCTCAAAACTCCTTAAATGAGGCAATAAACTAACATGGCTTTTTCCAATTAATTTAGCCATCTCTCTTATGTGAAATTGAGCAAAATAATTGCTTCTAAACAGGCTAATTAGCTCCAGCTTAGTGTTATTAATATTTTCTACCATATGGTTATTTAACTTACCATAGTTTATAAGTCTTTTGTTTTTAGTTTTCTCATGCTCATCACCCATTAGCTATTAAACACTTTTTTGGTTTAATAATCTCCCATTTATTTAGCCAACTATATCTTTTGCCTCGTCTATAACTTTCTTAGCCAGTTCTAATAACCTGCCATAAACCTCTTTATCTTTAAGCGAAAGTTCTGTTTCATACTGGTATTGCTCCCTTATCCCAATACTCGTCTTCTCATTAGACTCTCTTGGATTCAGAGAAAAAATTTCATGCAGCAGATTTTCATCAAAATCAATTTCCTTTTTTTCAGTTAAATAATAAATCAAAGCAAAAGTACACTCCTGATTTCTTGATTCATAGCCAAACTTTGCTGCAATTGCCAGCAAACAATGATACATCGAATAAAATAAGGTACTCGTACATATATCCGCAAAGTCTCCTTTCTTCAGATGAATTGTTGCTTTAAGAAAATGCTCTGCTTTCAATAAGTGTTTTCTGGCTTTTTCTGCATCAGGCTTGGTTTTAACCAAACCCCTGTGTTTATCCCCCTCTTTTAATTCTCTTTCAGCTTTATTCAGGCACCATTTTACCTTATTCTCAGCCTGGCTCATTTAATGCCTCTATTAAAACATCCTCCCCAAATACTACGACACCTTTTAATGCATTCAACAAAGGTTTATCCTCTTTCTTTATGTTGTCTTTAATATCCTCTCTTGTCTGGAACATTGGATGCAGTTTCTTAATGTTCAGGGTATTAATCTTCTCTATTTCTTGCTTTAATCTTGAAAACTTGATGTTATCTGTTATAAGTAAAACATCAACATCCCCTGCATTTTTCCCATTTTTTAACAATGAGCCAAACAAAATTCCGCAATCTGCATTTTTTAGATTTCTAAGGTCATGAACCCATCTTTTTATATAACCATGGCTTTGCTCTGCTTCTCTTTTTAATAAAAACCTGATATACTGCCTGACATACCCATTGGCTAGGTTTAATGTATAAAATCTGGCTTGCCCTTTTTCTTTGGCCCGGATTATTCCTTCATTTTCCAGCCTTCTGGCAATTTTTAAAGCCCCCATTGAACTGAGCCCTAATTTCTTAGCCATGCTGTTTGCGTTATACTCTATTTCAGGGCTTTTGAATAGAAGCAGCACAAGCCGCATTTCATTATCCGTTATTTCCATCTAAACTCACAGTTTATATAGATAAACTCCTAGTTTATATATCTTCCTATTGCTTCTTAATTAAAAAGCCGCCGCGACTGGGACTTTCCCTAAGGACAGCCTTTAGCTAACTTATCAGCCCGTGGTTACACAGGGTTGATAAGGGCATCGCTGGTGCCCTTATGTTTGAACCCAGATATCCCGAAGGAAACAGGATGTTTACATAACCTTAGCAATCTTACGCTCTTTCTTCTTTTTCACAGGGTTTTCCACTCTTAGTTTCTTTTCCCTGAAAGCTTTCCAGATTCTGTTTTTTCTTTCCTGAAGGTTTCTTTTCCTAAAAGAAAGCTTCCCTGAAGGCTTTCCTTCTGTTTTCTTTTCCCTGAAGGTTTCACACCCTGTTTTTTCTTTCCTGAAGGTTTCTTTTTTACAAAAAAGAAAGCTTCTCTGCGCACTACCAGGTTATGCGATCGCGGCTTAACAAGCATGATTAAAGGGAGATTTATAAGGGTTACGATAGCTGTTATGCAATCTCTTATCTCACTAAGCTGCCAGTGATTCATCTTTTTTTAAGGTATCAATAAAGCTAAAGTAGCTCTCAGAATCCAAAGAAGCTGACCCTTCTAATGAACATCTCCCCCCATTACACTCCAGCCCATCACACCCATGTCCCAAAGAGTTCAATGATATATCAAAAGACTTTCCTCCAGTTTCAGGATAAATAACAGCAGAATCCTGAAATTCATAACTGGATTCTTCAGCATCAAAAATATTATTCCCAAGCAAAGCCTGACCATTAGGCAGATTAAGTTTTTCTAAAGATGAAATAAACACCTCTCCATATCCATACCTGCCTTTATTTGTTTCAGTAATAAAGATAGGCAATTCTATTATCCCCTTTTCCTCTACTAAATAATCCTTAACATTATAAGCAAAGTTATAGCTAAAGCATGCATCAAGAATAACAACCACTTCATTAAGCTTCCCTCTCAAAGCAAGAGAGTCGCCAAATTCCTTAAAAGAAATATAAACTTTTTCATATTGGCTGCCCCCGGAATCTGGACTATCCAACCATATGCTGGGTTTCAAGCCGTGTCCTGAAAACCAGACAGTAGTCTCGCCTTTATCTTTGCTGTTTTCAATAAGGCTTAAGACTTCCTGTTTAGCACCTGCTCCTTTCAAGTTCCTATCCGCAATCCTGGTTACCCCTCTTGCTATTGAGAACTTCTCGATTCTCTCATTTGAAAAAAGCATGCCAACCTCAGGTTCAGCTTCATGCGTAAAGTAAATCAAATAAGTTTTATTACCAAGAATAACTCTTTCTCCAAATCTATCCCTCCTGCTGGAGATTTCATTAATCGCCTTATCAATGGTTGAATCAGGGTTCTCATCCATATATCTATAAACTGCAAGGCTAAATGACCCTTTTTTTGCTTTTGATGAAATTTTTCCAATATAGGGGTGTGAATAAATTTTCATAAAAAAAGGGTTATGGCTAATCATCAGTCTTATAGTTTGCTCAGGCTTAAGACGAGGGTAGTCCAGAATAGCATCAATTCTTTTTGTTATTTCAGGATTGTTTCCATAACTTGATGTAATTGCAAAAATAGCCCCCCTTTGTAGTTCCACTAAAGAAGATTCCCTAAGACTCAGAAGACTAACCAGCTTATCAATAACAGAAGGCTCATTTAACCACCCTAATGCTAAAACCAGCTGTGCTGCCTCAGGGATATCAAACCATGGTTTTTCAAAAGAGTTATAAAATTTTAACTCAGTAATTAACCACTTCTCAGACTCAAGCATTCCAATGAGCATCAAAGCATCAATGTACTCATATTGTAATCCATAAGGGTCCTTTACCCCCACAGAGGTAGTTCCAAATCCCTTCCAAAAGCTTTTCAAAGGTTCTACAGCTCTTATATCTTCTGAAGAATAGAACAGGGTTTTAGCATTTGACCTTTTCTTAGTTATCTCATTGTTCTCATCAATCATTTTTTTTGATTCCTCAGACAAGGTTAGCGCATTCTCATTTGGATTAATCTTATTATAAAACTCTGTTGTCAGGATTCCAATTGACTCTTTAACAGAAAGCTCCTTTGCCTCACAATAAGCAAATATATGGGTCTCAAAACAATGAGCATTCTCCTTTCTGCAATCCTTCCTGTCACCATTGTTAGAAATCAAAATTTCTCCATCGCCATCATTAAAATCAGAGCATCTGGTTGATTTCCTAACACATTCTGCACCTCCTTTATCCTCACGACAAAACATCCTCTCTGCTCTGCAGTCTCTCTTTAGTGCCTCTTTATTACAGTTATCCTTACAATCATATCCCATAAGCTTATCTTCATCTTCATCACAAAAATCCTTCTTAACCGGAGAAGCACTACACCATCCTCCTCCCTCATTTAAAATAGCAAGCCTAGTCTCTTCAGGCAGGGAGCTTTCAACACCAGTAAAAGCAGAAAAAGAATCCCTGCACTCCCATTTTTCTGTATTCACTGGAACATTTTTGCCTTTAACATTTACATCAGCTGACTGCGCAAGTTCTGGTTGAGAGATTGTTTTCACTCCAGGGCATAACTCAAGGGGTATTATTCCCTGCTCATTCTTTAGCAGGTAAAAGCTGCACCCATTCCCGGTGTTTCTCCCAGCATCAAACACTAAATCATTCAGCTGCTTTAGCTTTCCTTTATAAGATGCATAAACTTTTGTCCCTGATTTTAGTCTAATCCTTGGCTCTATCCATAAATCCCTTGAATATATCCCGTAATATAAAATCCCGCTGGCATCTGTAAAGCTTCTTCTTGAGTTGTCAATAACTTCTTGTTCAGAACCTTCAAATATATCAGATGCTTTTATCTGTATGAAATCAAAATCCTCCCTTAGTTCATAAGCCTGGTAAGCAACCGAGATTGTTGTTTTTGTCTCCCCTGGTTCCTGAACCTGGGTTTTCAGCATCCCAATCTTAAGTTCAATATCTTCAAATGCAATCAGGTTGTAATAATTAGAGTCTTCATAACTACTAGAGGTTATTTTAACATTAAACACCTTCTGTGGGGCTAAGAATTCAAATTCTCCATTAGTATTTGTGGAATAAGGTAATTGAGGGCTTAACCCCTCTTCTGATGTATATGTTATTTCTGCTCTAAGGGGCTTGTTGGTTGCTGAATCAAAGACTACCCCTCTTACATAAAGCAGAGGAGCCTGAGTTATTGGCTTTGCCAATCCGCATGATTTTCCAACCTCTTTGGAAAATAAAGTAAAGTCTGCAAAATCAATATCATCATCATTATCAAGGTCATATAGTTTAGTTTCCTCGCTAACCTCCTTGCCATACTCTGACTGGAATAATCCAAAGTCATCATTATCAACCCCGCCATCATTGTTAAAATCCCCTAAACAGAAGGAATAAGCAGGAACAGCTAATAGAATTAGGAAGATTAAAAATAAAAGCCACTTTTTTCGCATGATTATAAAGGAATACTTTTAAATAAAAAGGTTTTGGTTAAGAACATCCCTGGCCTTTTAATGTTTCAAACACTACTTTGTCTGCTTCATCCCAGGTTATATCATTTTTATAATCCATATCATACTTGTGGAAGATTTTACTAAATAGGTCTTTATAATATCCCTCATCATAATATGAAACCCATTTTTTATTTAGGAAATCTTCATCCTCGCCAAAGAATATTAAAGGTGATGCATTCGTATCTTTTTTATAATAAGAAATGTCTATACTCTCCCCCTGCACATTAGGATTGAAGCCTGAAAATATTATATTGCCTGAAGCATCAATACAGTTGATTGTATAAATAAATATCTTGCAAGGCCCACACCTATCTAATCCTGGTAAGTAAATTGTTCCTCCTAGTTCATACGGACTTATCCTGTTTATAGTGTAGTTTTTTGCCTTGACATACCCATTAAGTTTACAGTATTCTGTTGCTACATCTAATGTTCTTGAAGAATCAGGTTTGTTTGAATTTTTTATTAGATTAATCCATGCCTGTAGCTCTTTGTCTGCAAATGCCTTGTCTTTTTCATCAACGCATCCATCATAGTTAAAGTCCCCTCTTATACTACTTTGTGGAATAAATCCCAGCTCTGCAATTTTTAGTATCATTTCACTATCCCCTGCTCCTATTCCGTGAGCTACTCCCTTAGTCAACCCTGCAACGCAGGATGTATCAGGCTCCTGGTTAAGTGCAATATCTGCTTTCTGGGTGCAGATGCATTTCAATGCTGAAGTTGACTCTTCATCACCAGCAACATTGATTTTATCACAATAACTCTTATCACCCAAGATTCCTGCCTTCAATATTAAGCATTCAGTCCGCTGCTCTTCATTCTCAAAATCTTCACAATTCACAGCTTCTTTGGCAACTGGTTGCTGCGCCTGCCCAAGCTGGCTGGCATCAATAGCAGGCTGCTCATTATCACACCCTTTCCCATAATTCTTGCTAAATACCAGAAAATCAGCAAAATCAACATTATCATTCCTGTTAATGTCATATCTTGAATAAACATCCCTTCTTGTTGGTGCTCCTTGTCCTCCTGGTATAACCTCCTTGCTACCCTCGTATAGTTCATCTCCCTGCCCGCTCCCATAAGCCTGTGCAAATTTCAGAAAATCCCCAAAATCCACACATCCAGATTTATCAAAATCCCCTTCAATAGCAGTGGCAAAAGGATTAATCCCTTTTATGCTCTCGCATCCTGATAATACTAAAACAGCAGCTAAGAATAAAGCAATAACTATCCCTCTTTTTTGCATACTTTCAAGAAAACTTGTTAATATTTAAAGTTAACCATGAAGTAGTCAACGACATAAATAATTGCTTAAATTAAACCTAAAAAAGTATCCTTTAAGAAAGTTCTCTATACTTTCTTGCATACTATCCAGAGTGGGATAGTATGTTGAGTTTGTTACATTCTGTCTTATGCCCTTCCAGCAAGCTTCTGTAGGGTTTAGCTCTGGACTATAAGGAGGAAAGAACTCAACCTTGATATTCTTGTTTAATGAATAGAAGTATTCTTTAACTACAGAGGACTTATGATAAGACGCATTATCAAGCAAGAAGACATATTTCTTCCTTTTGGAAATCTGTTTTACAAAGTGGTCTAAAAAAGCAAGATAAGTAAGCGAGTTTGCTGAGGTGTAAAACTCATGAAACAATTTTCTTCCGTCTATTAATGCACCAAAGATGATAAGTTTTTTGTTGCTCCAGAAAAAAACACCTCTTGGCTTTTCTCCTTTCATAAACCATACCCTTCTGTATACGGGGACAAGCTTAAATGATGCCTCATCGAATGTTACGATTGAATACCCCAAATACTCCTGATTGAGTTTTTTTTAAACATCCCTCTGAATTTTTCCTGAGCATGTTCATCTTTTCTTATATGGTTTACTCTCGGTGTTATTAATGAAAATCCCATTTTATGCAACAATCTTTCTGCATGCCTAAGAGTGTATCGCCTTTTTATCTTACTCTCAATCAAGGATAAAACCTCTTTTGAGGAGATACCTAACCTCCCTCGTGGATTAACAATCTGCAATTCTATTGCCTTTGCAATAGAATTTAAACTTTCATTTGTTAAGGGTGTAGGCCTTCCACTTCTCGGTAGGTTTTCAAGACTTTTAGTTTCTCTGTATCTTCTTATCCAGAATGAAGCTTTTGTCTGGCTTATATCTAGAATACCTGCTATATCATATGAGCTTTTTCCTTCTTGGTGGAACTTGATGATAAGCTCCCTCTCTTTTATATTTGCGGATTTCATGAAATCACCTCATGAAATCATAAGAGGAGCTTATTCGAATAAGCTATTACTTTTGTCGCTTACTAGTTATTCAAAAAGCTTAATCTTGAGTCCTTGGTTAGCGAGCTTTTGGGGTATGGGAAGATTATATTGGTTGGAACTGATGTTAA
>DATDYH010000037.1:0-2744 GCA_035289045.1 Candidatus Nanoarchaeia archaeon | reverse complement strand
CAGGAAAATGGAATAGAAGCAGTAAAGCTCAATGAAAGCTATACATCAAGAATATGCAGCAGCTGCAGAAGCAGAAATACAGAAAGACCTTATAATAACAACTGGAGCTTGTTTCACTGCAATGACTGCAGAATTACATTAAACTCAGACATCAATGCTTCAATAAACATGGCAATAAGAACAATAAATTATTATCACGGAAGTATGCTGGATGAAAGACAGGTTTCTTTCAATCAGCTGGCATCAGATGAACATGCCTTAACAGCAGATGATAACCTGAAAAAAGGTTTGAGTGCTGAAACTCATAAAGCTCTAGCGTTAGACGCTCAGGGCTTTTTAGCCTGAGTAGTTCACATATCTCATTATTTGATGGGTACTTTAGTTTATGAATTACCTGGGGAAAAAGAGAAAGTAAGAAAAGTTCTTGATTTTGTTCCACAGGAATGGTCATGTGCCGATGCCCATTTATTTGCTACAAGAGACCATTATGAAAATGCCAAGATTTCAGGAGTAAGGATAGGATATTACTGGGATAAGGAATCCCCTATTTTTTCTGAAACTGATGACCTGCCTTTTGAAGATGAAGATCCTAATAGGAAGAGAAGATTATTTTCTTTTGAAGAATCTAAAACATTTGAGGGAGAACTTTCAAGCATTTACTTAAACAGATTAGGGATAAATAAACCTGTTATGGATGTTGCTTTTGCAAAAAAACTGCTGGATGGCTTTTTAGAGAAAGGATATAAGGGAGTAGTAGATGCTGTCAAGTTAAGTGAAGGATATAATGACGAGAAGGTGTATGCTGAGAGGATTAAATTATCTCATTTTTCTGAGCTTGTTTTAATTGACTGGAATGAGCTTTTTGGGGGGAGAAAGGAAAACTTATCTGCCATAATAAATGGATTAAGAGAACTAGGCTTAAGAGAAGTTAAACCATAATTGGCAGAATAGAAAACATTAAATAATAAGCTTGAAAATGTTAACTTATGGAAAACTATGATGCTATACTTGTTTTTCCTAAACTTTGGGAAAAAGAGTTTAATCCACCTAACCAGCCGCCTTACGGCTTGCTGATGATTGGGGACATGCTTCTTAAGAAAGGGTTTAATGTTTTTGTTTATGATGAAAGGCTTGAGAGCTTGGGCATAAAAAGCAGAAAAGAATTAGTTAATGCTGTCAAACAAAGCTCACCTTTATTTTTTGGGATAAGCTCGCAGTCAGGTCCTATGATTGAGAACGGGTTAATAGATTCAAAATTTTTCAAGCAGGAATGCCCTGATGTTCCTGTTGTCTGGGGAGGGGTACATCCAACATTAATGCCAGACCAAACAATTAAGCATCCCTTAGTCGATGTTGTTATAAAAGGTGAAGGAGAACTGCCTGCCCTTGGTTTAGCTGAAAACTTAAAAAAAGGAAACAGGGATTTTTCTGGAATTGATGGGTTGTACTGGAAGAAACTTTTGGGAAAAGTTTCATCAAAAAGTGATGGCGGAAAAGAAGAAGAAAAAATTATTGTAAACAAGCCATGCTTTGGTGTAAAAGATTTAGATGAAGTTGACATGAGGTGGGATTTAGTAAACCCTAATCATTATATAAGAAATATTGACGGAAAAAAATGGCTGGGATTAATAACAAGCAGGGGATGTCCTTTCAGATGCGGCTTCTGCTATAACATATCTTTTTTCGGCACAGGCAAGTTCAGGGGATGGAGTGCTGAAAAGACTATTGAAGAGATGAAAAGAGTGCTTGAATGGGGTGTAAATTTCATTAATTTGGATGATGATTATATTTTTGGAGATCCTTTAAGAATGTGGAAGATATTAGACCTAAAAAAAGAAGCTGGCCTTGATTTTAGCTGGAAGGCGCCAATAAGAGGACATTTACTAAGAGATAAGCTAACGAAGAAAATAAAGGATGGCGGATGTGAAAGTGTTTCCATAGGTGCTGAGAGCGGAAGCGACAAGGTCCTTAACTTAATGACAAAAGATTCTGGAGCAGATGCTTATTACATGGCTGCAAAAAACCTAAAAAAATACGATCTTAACGGGCATTTCAGCTGGATTTTAGGATATCCCGGTGAAACTTTAGAGGATGTTTACAAGACCTTGAATGTCATAAAAGATTTAGAGGAAATCAATCCAAACACAGAGCATGTTGTTAATATCTTTGCACCTTATCCAGGGACTCCAAGCTATGATCAGGCTATTGAAAAAGGATTCAAGCCGCCAGAATCATTGGAAGGATGGACAGATAATTTTAGGGAAAGCTGCAATGAGCTTGCTTACATAAATGAAGAAAGCAGAAAAGTTATGGAAGCTATAAGGTGGGCAAGAATTTTCTGCACAATGTATAAGAAAAGAAGGTATTATGCTGGCTGGATAAAACCAGCTGTTTATTTCTTAGGTGCCATCTCTAATATAAGGTGGAACTATAATATGTATAATATGCCTATTGAACAGAAAGCTGTTACTATTGGAAGAAAAGCTTTAAAAAGAATGACTCAGAACAGGAACAGAGATTTAGAAGAATAATCTTAGTAAAATCTATAAAAATAAAAAAGATTAGGAGGTTCATATGCATATAAAAGTTATTAAATATAAAGTTCAATCTGTAGATTATAAACCTGGAACAGGTTCTGATTACAGCCAAAGTGAACAAATCAAAATAAAACTTGTTGGTTTTGAGATGTATAATGATGATGGGAGAGGTGGTCTAAATTTATTTGGAGATTCTTTATCTAGCCA
>DATDYH010000036.1:0-19386 GCA_035289045.1 Candidatus Nanoarchaeia archaeon | reverse complement strand
AGGCCTTTGTTAATAGTTTTAGCTATTCCAGGGCCATTGTAAATCATGCCTGTGATTAGTTGGACTAATGATGAACCCAAGAGAATTTTTTTATAAGCATCTTCTGCTGTGAATATTCCACCGCAGCCAATTATTGTTTTCTTGTCTTTTACTTCTGAATAAACTTTTTTAATCATTTCATCACTTAGCTTTTGGCTAGGCTTGCCTGAGATGCCTCCTTTAAGATGAGAGATATTCGGGGTTTTTAATCCCACCCTGTTATTTGTCAGGTTTGTGAGGATAAAGCCTTTAATAAAAGGGTATTTTTTTGAAAAGCCTGTTATTTTGTAAATGGCTTCATCGCTTATATCAGGCTTTAATTTCAAAACTATTGGCTTGGTTATTATCTCCCTGCTTAATTTTCTGAGGAGTTTTTCCAGCAGTTCAGGGGATTCTGAATACAAAACTCCGTCTGCTGAGTTAGGGCAGCTAATGTTGATGTTGATAATGTCTGCCAATGGCTGAAGCTCTTTAAATGATGAAAGATAATCCTCTATTCCGGCATCGCCTTTTATTTCAGGGTTGTTTGTTTTTGCTATGTTTATTATTAAAGGGCAGAATCTTTTTTGCTTTGCTATTCTCTCTTTTAACATTAATGCTCCAAGATTTTTTAAGCCATAGTTGATAATTAATGCCTGGTCATTTACCAATCTTGTGTTCCAGGGCTTTTGATTGCCATGGTAAGGATGATAAGTAATGCTGCCCACTTCTGTAAAGCCGAAGCCTATTGCAGGCATTAAGCTTATCAGCTGGCAGTTTTTGTCAAAGCCCCCTGCCAAGCCTAAGGGGTTTTTGAACTCAAGGTTAAATACAGATGTGTTTAACTTGGGGTTTTCATAATTAAAAAACAGCTTTATAATCTTTCTAGTTATTATTGACCCCCCTAAAATGCTGCCTGTATGCGTAGCTCTGTTATGAACATGGTCTGGATTAAGCCTGAATAATACTGGCCTGAGCAAGGGCTTGTAAAGGTTGATTTCTGGCATAAATACACTAATGTAGAAGGATTTTAAAGGTATTCCCTGGCTTTAATGCCGTTTAAAAGATAAAAAACTTATGAAAAGGTTTATATATAACTATATAGTATATAATTATATGGTAACTACAATACAGGTTCAACAGCAAACTCTGGAGCTTTTAAAAAAGCTTAAAGAGGAGACTAGGGCTAGCTCTTATGATGAGGCTATTACTAAAATAGTGGTAGCTGGGACTAAAACAGAGTCTCTTTATGGATTTTTAGGCAAGAGGAGCAGAAAGTGGATATTAAAAGATTTGAGGGATAAAAGTGACAGATTCTAAATTATTGGATTCTTCTGCATGGCTTTCTTATATTTATGCTGAAAATTCTGAGATTAAGAAGATTGTTGATTCAAAAGAGGTTTTGTTCACTTCTGTGCTTTCTATTTTTGAGGTGAAAAAGAAACTTCTGAAAGATAAAGAGCCTTTTCCCGCAATACAAAAATCTTTGGATTTTATTAAGAAGAAGAGCTTAATTCTTCCTGTAACCCCCGGAATATCTGAATCTGCAGCTGAAATTTCTTTAGAGCATAGTTTGTCTGCAATGGACTCTTTGATTTATGCATCTGCTTTAAAGAATAATGCTGGTTTTTTTACCCTGGATAATGATTTTAGAGGATTGAAGAATGTTGTGGTGCTGAAATAATTATCTTTTAATATAAATACTTTTTATGTGTTAAAAACCAAAAGTTTATAAGTAAGATGTGCTTTACTTTTCCTACATAAGGTGAAAAGTGGAAGTTGAATTAACAAGAATATCTGAAAAAGGACAGGTCGTAATCCCCTCTGCTTTAAGGAAGGAGATGAGGATTGAGGTAGCTGACAGGTTTTTGGTATTTGGGGAAGGAGGCACAATTATCCTGAAGAAGATAGAGAAGCCTGCTTTTAAGAAGTCTTTTGATGAGATAGCAAACCCCCTGCAAAAAGCTGCAAAAAAAGCTGGCTTAACCAGGCTGGATTTGGAAATTAAGAAATAACTTTATCTGCTGGCATCAGCCTGCCTTTCTGTCTCAAGCTTCTTGGCAACTGCATTGCTCTTCTGGTTGTCAAAGTTATAAGCGCCCATAATCTCTTCTGTTAATGCAGAAACCATGGACTTTTTTTTGCCGAATGACTTTTGATAGGCTCCCTGGGTCATGTGCTTGAGCACTATGTCTATTCTTCTTTGGGGAGAGCACTCAACAGCCTGAGGATAACGAGCACCCCCGTATTCAATGGTTGTGATTTCTTCTCTTGGTGCTGCGTTTTCAATAGCCTTTACAAGAACTTCAACAGGATTCTTCTTGGTCTGGGCTTCAAGCTGCTCAAGAGTTTTGAAAACAATCTTATAAACGGTCTGGGATTTTCCAGAGCAGGTTTTTGAGGTTAGCTTGTGCTTTTTTCCTGCATGGCCTGGAACCATTAATTTGTTCATTAATCTTTCAACAATGGTTGTCTTGTTTTTCCAGAACCTTACAACAGTGTTCTTTCCGCCTGTTTTTGGCACAAGAATCGGGCTGATATTGATGTAGCTCTTTAAGCCGGGGTCTTCAATTACAATTTGGGATGTGTCCCACTTATTAAATAGTTTCATTGTTTAACACTCCTGGTTGTTCAATATCCCCAATAATAGAGTATAATGTAGGGTCATCTCCTTGCCTTATTTTTTTGAGCCTTTCTAATGCATCATCATACAAAGGAAATGGGGCCTGGTTTAACAAAACTGCAAAAGCCCAGCTCTCCTGCCAGTTTAATGTTCTCCATGAATCACTATTCTGAGGGGGTTTACTGTAATAATTTACTACAGCATCATGGAGGAGGCTGACAACCTCGTGATTAGTTAAAAGCATTGCAGTATCCCCGCCACAAACCCTGCCTTCTCTGTCATAAATGGTTACTGCCTGAAGAAAGCCTTCTCCCCCATAGCCATTACCAACCCAAAGCAGTTTATGCATAGGTATTATACTCGCTTGCCTGGATGATTTAGAATAATTACTCTGATTCATTTTTGTCTTGCTCCCAGCCTTTCAACTAATTCTTGAAGGTCAACTCCATTAATAAAGCACCTGCCATTAATCTGGGAGGTGCTTAAACAAATGAAATTTCCCTCTACACTTTGATAATTCATGCCTTCTCCTGCTTCAACAATGATTGTACCTTTTCCTTCTAAATCAGGAATATCCCCCTTTTCTAAATGAAAACTTTCACCATTATATTGAAGTTTGATTTTATATGCCATTATCTTCTTCCCTTCTCTATTTTTCCTTTAATCAAAGCATCAAGAGACTGGTCATTGACTTTGATAACCTGCCATCTTATGCCTGGAATATCTCCCTTTGACTTGCCCATTGCTCCCCCTATGCACTCAACAATAACCTCATCATGCTCATTAATCATTTTAATAGCGTTATAACCAGGGACGAATGCACCTATTTTCTTGCCATTTTTTACTAACTGGACCTTTACAATCTTTCTCATTGCTGAGTTTGGCTGCTTTGCCTCTACCTGGGATTTTTCCAGGACAATTGCTTTTGCTTGGGGCGAGCCTTTTAAAGGGTCTGATTTCTCTTTTAAGTTAAGGACTCTCCTGATATACCACTTGTTATGCCAGCGGGCGCTCTTTCTCTTTAGCTTTAATCTTTTTCCTGCGTTTAATCCTCTGGACTTGTTTGCCATCTTATTTTTATTCTACTATCTTATTGTTAAAGCAAGATTGAAATAAGCTTTTAAAATCCTGCTATAGACTATGAAATTCCTTCTATCTCGGCCTATTAATAAAGCTTTGGTTTTTGTGTCAGCAGTTACTGCTAATGTGCCTTCTTTTTTCTCAATGCTTTCCGGCTTTAAAGGATAGAGGAGGCTGGTGAAGAACAGCAGGACATCAGGGTTAAACTCAACCACTTTGATTCTTTTTCTTAAAAGGCTGGTTAATTTTTTTATGTTAATTCCTCCCCGGCCTATTGCCTTGTCAAGATCTCCGGGTTCAACTATGAAGATGCAGGTTTCATTATTGATAACAAAGAGGTCTTTTACCCTTGAATGGGTCACATTTTCAAACAGGTTGATTTGCTGGATTGCTGCTAGGTCAAGAGTTTTCATGTTAAATTGCGATAACAGAAATAGAGAATGGCTTTTTGCAGAGTATTCCCAGTTCTTCATTTCCTTCTTTTAGTTCTGATACAGGAATATTGAAGAGTTTTGAATAATGAGCAATATCTGCTTTCAGCTTTTGCGGGCAATTGCTTGAGAGGAAGACATGGGTGAGGGAGCCTGTTCTTAACAGCTTTAAAGTCCTTTCTTTGCCAATGATTATTTTCTCCTGTGCGATTGCTTCTTTTAACTCCATGTTCCCCCCCCTATAGTATTTTATTTTTTTTCATGGGATTTGACTTTTGTGATTAACTCTGGAAGGCCTGTGCCAATTGGAATCTCCTGGTTAAGCATGACATTTTCAATTACAGAGTTTAAGGTGTCTTTTTCGCCAACCAGGCTTGCTGAGATAAGGTGCTTTATAGGTGTTTCGAAACTTGCTTTTGCAAGCACACTTTCTTTTTCTCCGGTAATGCCTTCTCTTGTAATGCCTTTTATGCCTCCTGAGCAGGTCATGACATCTGCGAGCAGCATAATGTGCCTGATGTCAATGTCAAGGCCCTGGCTTTTTATTACTTCTGAGGCTTCCTTGATAATTGTCTGCCTTGCAGCCTCTATGCCAAGAACCCTGTAGACTTCAAAGATGTCATTGCAGATTGTTCTTGTTGGGTCTACACCATCTACTTTTAACACATCTTCAAGATTATTACCAACGCAGATAATAATGAACTCATTGTCTTTTTTAATTGGCAGAACCTGGGAGATGCCTTTAACCCCTCTTACATAAAGCTCCCTGCATTTTTCCTTTAGCTGGTAAAGCTCCTGGATTTCTGGCTGCTCTGTTTTTGGCTGGAGGATGATTTGTGCCTTGCCTTCTTTTATATTTATATTCTTTAAAGAGTTTTTTAAAGTTGTTAACAAGTAAGCATCTGTTATGCTTAATTCCTTCATTTTTTTGGTATTTAGGGTTAGCTCAATTCTAAACTGGGAAAGGTTTAATGAGAATTCGTTAACGATTTCTCCGAGCTTGGTTTCTTTTACTAAGCCTGCAATTTTCTTTGCTGATCCAGGGTCTTTATTATTGTCTTTTGTGAGGTAAACCTCAATTCTTGGGGTAGAGGGCTGTTTTCTTGCGTCAAATAGCTCTATCAGCCTTGGCAGGCCCTGAGTAACCTGGACTTCTGAAACACCTGCCAGGTGGAAAACATTTAAAGTATTGTGGGTTATTATGCCTTCAAAAGTTGTGAAAGTTTCTAGCCCTGGGACACTTAGGTCATACACATACCCCTGATTATAATCAACATATTCCATTTTAGTTATTTTATCCCAGATAATATCTGAGTTAACCATCCTTTCCATGATATTAAGCTCTTCAGAAATGTCTATGTTCTTTTCTTTAGCTAATAGCCCAAACTTCTTTATATACCTGAATAAAGCGGTTCTTCCGATTTTCTGCCTTTTGGTAAAATTATTAACATACCTTGTTGGCATGCCTGTTTTTTGGGCTGTTTTATGAAATAAATCATCAAAGCCGGAAATCATGTCTGTGTAATCCTGGGATTTATTATTCCAGAATCCTTTGGAAAGTTCAGCCAGCTTTTCTAAGCATGCTCTTTTGTAATTTATGCTGCTGCCAATATGCTGCAAAAATAATGGAGCATACTTATAAGGGATTAATAGCCAGTACTGGGATTTCCTGTCTTTTGTTTTATAAGAGAATATTCGGAATCTGGCTAGTAATAAAGAAATGCCATCCCTTAGTTTTTTTGAGTTAGTGCTTACCCTAATCAGCTTTCTATTGGCATGGAAATTACCATCGCCGTCAAAATAGCCCCTTAATAACCCGGCAACAAATTCCTCTTTTGCAGAGTATGCGAAATCAGGGATTTTTTTATTTCTGGAGCCTGAATTGCAGGCAGATTTAATGAACTGGGATAATAAAGAGGAAGAAACCTTAAGATCCCTGCTCAAAGCAAAGCCTCTTGAATTAATTTCTTCTTTGTAGTTCAGGCCCAAGCCAGTGATAAAAGATTTAATGTTTAACATAAAATCATCATCCATGCTTGAGATAGAAACCTGGCCATTATTAGCATGCCCTTCTGATAAGTAAGCACCTATGAAGTACCCAAACTCTTTGTTTAAATTAATTTTGTTTGGAATCTGTTCTGCCCTGGTTCCTGGCCTGGACAACATGCCTGCCTGCTCTTCAACATGCTCAAGATAATTGGTGAGCTTAATGGCTTTAATGCAATGCTCTGGAAGATAGTTCATAACAGGAATTCTGTCTCCCATCTTTAGCTGAGAACCCATTATTGGGATAATTTTATTTGCTTGTCTTATAACAAAAGAATGGTTGGCTGTGGCTGTGATTTCCCTGCCTGAAGCTGTGGTTAGTTGCAGCAGCTTTTGCTTATAAACATGCCTGCTGCATTCAGTCACTTTTTTCCACTCGATTTTTTCATCCTGGTTAATGCTTGGAACATAAAAGTCATAATCATTTAAAGGAAGAATTTCTGTGTCATGCAGCTTATAGGAGCCTCTTTTATTCATTAAACTATCAACAAAGCTGCTGATTCTTAAAATCCGGATTTTCTTTTTGATTTTAACAATAAGCTTTTCATCTTTTGAGATTGACATCTGGGTACCTGGCTCACCGAAGGATTCTGCTGTTATGATGCCTATTGCCTCTCCGGGGTCAATTCTTGCTGATTCGTATGCTTCTTTTACTCTTTTAAGGACTTTTTCAGCTTCTTTGGTTTTTAATTTAGCATTTTCTATTTCTTCCCTTGCTTCTGCAATCAGCTTAGCAGGGATAGCTTCTGTATATTCATCATAGATTGATTTAGCCATAGGTTGCTACCTCTTTAACTATTTTTTTTACATTGATTCTGCCACCTTCGCTTCTGCTGACATCAATATTGTCATCGCCGTATTTGAACTGGATAACTCTTTTATTAGCATCCCGGACTGTGCCATCATATTCAACTTTTAAATCCTGGAGCGCGTTTGACAGCCTTCTATACAGGTAACCTGATTTTGGGGTTCTTAATGCTGTATCCATGAGAGAGTCTCTTCCGGTCATGGCATGGAAAAAGTATTCGCTTGGGGTTAAGCCCTGCCTGTAGCCATGGTAGATAAAGCCTCTTGCTGAAGGCTCAAGGCTGTGCTTTTTAAAGATGCTTAATGTTCTTTTCTGGTAGCCATCATGGATTCTTGAGCCTCTTAAAGACTGCTGGCCAACACATGCTGCCATCTGGGCAATGTTTAAGACACTGCCTTTTGCACCGGATTTTACCATCAGGATTGTTGAATTTTTCTCCGGGATGGTCTGGTAAACTGTTTCGCCTATTTTGTCCCTTAACTGGTTTAACAACTGCAGAATCATTCTTTCAAGAGTTTCCTGGGGTGTTATCCCTGGCATGGCATCAAGCCTGCCTTGTGAGTATTCTTTGATGAGCTGCTGGATTTTTTCTTCTGTTTCCTGGATGTGCTCTTTGTTCTTCTTTGCCACTGGCTCTGGAATGTCTGTGTCTGAGATTGAGGTTGTAAAGCCCTGCTTTAACAGGACAGCTATGCCCAGCTTGAAGATTTTTCCAAGAATATCAATGCCAATATCTTCGCCGTAGCTTGCATACAAGCTCCTGATTAGCCTGCCATTGTCCTCTCCAATGCTTGTCTTGTCTATAAAGCCCTGGGTTAACTGCCCTTTTTTAATAATCACTTCTTCGCCGGATTTTGTATTGCCTATGAAATCAAAATCTTCAGGCAGAAGGGCTGAGAAGATTTCCTTACCAGTTAATGTATGCTTGCTGGATTTTAGCCTGGTTAGATCAGTTATCCCTATTGAATAGAGGAGCTGGACAGCTTCTTCACGGCTCATGCTCATCTCTCTTGTTAATAAGTAATTGCCTGTTATAGGGTCTGTTGTGCAGCCAATAACATTAAGCCCGTTTTTAGGAGTGATGATTTGTGACTGGACAGACATGAGGATTTCTGCTTCTGCTCTTGCCTCTTCTGTTTGGGGTGTATGGAGGTTCATTTCATCCCCGTCAAAATCTGCATTATAGGGATGGCAGTTTTTTGTTAAAAATCCATTAGCAAAGAAGTTATGAGTTTCTGATGTTGTTGTTATGTCATAGACAAAAGGCGAGTAACTTTCTTGAATATTTTCTATTGTTTCCCAAACAAGGCCTGTATCTTCAATGCCCTCAGTTGCTTTTTTTGACCAGGTATCAAAATCTATAAATCCAGAGCATAACCCTGGGTTGTATCCCTTATATGCCCAGTTCTCTAAAGCCCCTATGGGAATATTTAATCTTCTTGAAATCTCCTTAAATTTAGTTCCTTTTCTCCTTAAGTTAACAAATTCCTTGTAAGATTTTTTTCTTCCAATAATCTCTTTTTCTTTTAATCTTAAATATTGATAGGCTAATCTTGCTTTATTGTCCTTTGAACCTGAGTAAATGTAGCCGATTTTTCCGAATAGATTTGCCTGGCTTCTATTTGAGTTAATGCTAGCTACAATGGATATTGTTTTATTGCCATCTTTTCTTATATTTCCATTTTCCTTTGAAATTGACATTTTAATATTAAAATTGCTTAGCAGCTTTTGTATTTGATTGAAAAAGCTTATTCCTGATGCTAAATTGCTCTCTGTCTTTGACATCTTGAATCTTAGTGTCCTGAAATTGGTTTTTGAATTTTGCCTTAGGGCGGGGCTTGAAAGTTCAGAACCGAAGTACGCAGCTAGAAATTCCCTTTTTATGTAATCAGGGCATTTCATTATCCATTTTGGAATTAAAGTCCTTTGTTTTACCTTATCCCCATTAGGCGCGCCCAATGCATTGAACAGGACTGCTAAGGGCTTGTTCCTTACCTCGAAAGAAGCCCCTCTTCCTATTATCTTTAATTTTTTTCCTTTTATTGTATGAATTTCTCCCTGAGAGGTTTTAATGTAAATTTTCTCCGGTTTGAAGCCCAGGCTTTTAATATCTTCTTGAATGTCTTCTAAGTCATTTTTATTTCCCCTGAAAATAAGCCTTGCTACATGCTCTTTTAATATAAATGTCCCATCTCCAAAAAGATGCCCCAGTAACCTTGCTAGGATCATTGTTCTTTGGTCTTTAAGATTAAGAGGAAGCAATCTAAGTTCCTCTAATGTCTTTAAGGTATGCTTCATGTATGTTTTATCAGCTTTTAATGCTTGTTTTGTGAGCATTGTTCTATCTACTTCAATATATTCTGGTGCTTCTACAGGTCTTACTATAACTTTATTGCCTGGCCTGAGATCTTTAGCAGGCTTTATTTTATTACTTGTATAGAAAGGGTGATCCCCTGTTGTAACTATGTGCCTGTTAGTTTCTTTTGTATTTATTCTGTAGCATTTTGCATTAAACTCTTCGGGTTTTAGACCCCAAAATTTCTTTAATTCAGTTGATTTTATTCTTTTTCTTTTTGTGTCGAATGTTGCCAATTCTGATTCTTTCCAACAATTTTTAAGCTCATCAATCTTTCTTTGAATTCCGCTGCTTAATTGAACTTTTGTGTCTGGTGCAACACAGATTGCAGGGTTAAGCCTGAAAGACCTGCCTGGAAGAACTTTAATCTTGTGGCACATGAAGCTCATCTTATGAAGGGAGGGCTGCCTGTTGAATACTGCAATGTCTTTGTTGATGATATGCCTTTCAACTATGCAGCCTGGTGCCAAATCCTGCAAGAGCTGGTCAACACTGTCAGCTGTTATTTTTTTCTTCTTGCCATCCTGCATGATGACATAATTTGCTCCAGGGTAGGTTAATGGGCCGCGCTTTAGGAATGCTTTAAGATAGTCAATATTCCACTCTGTTACTTTTTCAGGGATGGTTAATTCCTTTGCAATTATTAATGGAACCCCGACTTCATTAAAGCCTATTTTTGGGTCCGGAGAGATGACTGTTCTTGCTGCGTAATTGACTCTTTTTCCAGTAAGATTATGCCTGAACCTGCCTTCCTTGCTTGTCATTCTTTCTGTTAATGTTTTTAATGCCTGGCCTGAGCGATGCCTGGCAGGAGGAACCTGGGCTATTGCATTGTCAAAATAGGTTGTTATGTGATACTGCAATAAATCCCACAAATCTTCTATAATAACTGCTGGCGCGCCTGCATTAATGTTTTCAAATAATCTTTGGTTAATCCTGACAATATCACCAAGCTTATGGGTTAAATCATCCTCGCTTCTTTCACCTGATTCTAAAGTGATGCTTGGCCTTATTGTTACAGGCGGGATTGGCATGATTGTTAGTATCATATTTTCTGGCCTGCAGAATTCAGAATTTATGCCCATCAGCTTTAGATCTTCATTTGGGATTTTTTCCAGCCTTGCTTTTACTTCTATTGGCGATAATCTTATGTCTGCTTCTACAAAGGTTGTTGGCTTTTCCAGCTTGATTTTTATTTGCTTTACCTCGCATCTTGGGCATTTTGTTATTGTTTTTAATGCTTTAAGCTCTTTCTTTTGTATTTTTTCCTGGCATTTTTCCTCTGGAAGCATGATTCTGCAGCACTCCCTGCAAGTGCTTCTTAATAAGTCATAGACAACCTGGGTGTATTTGACATGGAGAACAGGCCTTGCCAGCTCAATATAGCCGAAGTGGCCTGGGCATTCTTTCAGCTTTTCCCCGCAGGTTTTGCAGCGGATGCCTGGGTCAATTACACCTAATCTTGTGTCCATTAAGCCAGAATCAACAGGATAGCCTTCTTTGTCATAAAGCTCAGGAGTCACTATTTTAACAGTTGCCATTTTCTTGATTTGCTTTGGGCTCAATAAGCCAAAAGAGATGCCTGCAACTTTTTTGTAGATATATTCAGGTGCCATGCTAGTATTTGCTTTTCAACTCCATTTTTGGGTAGATGCAGAATGATTTTAACTCATCCAGCAGTAATTTAAAAGCATATGCCATTTCTATTGGGGTGATTTCCACATTGCCGCCGCATTTTATGCAGTACTTTGTTTTTTTATAAGTATCATTGATTGCAAGCATGCCGCATTTTTCACAGACATAGATTACTGCCCGGTCTGAATCAAACCTTTCTTTTAATAATAATGTTGCTCCGTGAGCTACAAAGCAGTCTTTCTCCATTTCGCCAACTCTTAATCCCCCGCCTTTTGCCCTGCCTTCTATTGGCTGCCTGGTTAATAACTGGATTCTTCCTGATGCCCTTGCATGGAGCTTGTTGGCTGCCATGTGCTTTAGCTTTAGATAGTAGATATTTCCAGTGAAGATTTTTGCTTCAAGCTGCTCTCCGGTTGTGCCATTGTAGAATGTTTCTGTGCCATCCTCCCTGAAGCCAAGGGTGAGTAATTCTTTTCTTAGGTCTTGCTCATTTTCAGCATCAAATGTTGTGCCATCAACATACCTGCCTGAAAGGCAGGCTGTTTTGCCTGCAACTATTTCAATCAAGTGGCTTATGGTCATTCTTCCTGGGATGCCATGCGGGCTGAAGATAATATCAGGCACTGTGCCTAATGCAGAGAATGGCATGTCTTCATGAGGGACAACCATGCCAATCACTCCTTTCTGGCCATGCCTTGAAGCAAATTTATCCCCGATTTCAGGAATCCTCTGGTCTCTCAGCCTTACCTGGACTATTTTATTGCCTTCTTCATTTTCTGTCAGGATGGTCATGTCAACTATGCCTTGCTCGCCATGGCGGATTGCGATTGAGCTTTCCCTTCTTGTAGAAGCTGCTACGCTGAATTCTTCTAATTCTCCCAGGAATCTTGGAGGAGAGGTTTTGCCGATTATGACTTCATTATCAGTTACTTTTGCACCTGTGTAGACTATACCATCTTTTTCAAGATACCTGTAATCATGCTCTGTTTTATAGCCTTTAACCTCTTTATCCGGGATGCAGACTTCATCTACCTGGCCTCCGGAATATCTTAATTCTTCAGCAATGTATGGCCTAAAGTAAGTGCTTCTTGCAAGGCCTCTTTGAATAGAGCCCTTGTTAATAACAATTGCATCTTCCATGTTGTAGCCTTCATAAGACATTAATGCTATTGTAATGTTCTGGCCTGAAGGATGCTTGTCATAGTTGGTTACATCATGCATAAAGGATTTTACAACAGGCATCTGGGGATAGTGAAGAACGCTTACATCTGTGTCCATTCTTATCAGGAAATTAGAAGCGTATAACCCAAGTGACTGCTTTTGAATCTTGCTTCCCCTGATTAACCTTGAGCTTGAGCCATAATTTGAATACGGGATTAATGAGGTTACAAACCCAAGGAGAACTACAGGGCTGATTTCAATATGAGTGTGATCTTTTGTTAACAGCTCTTCATTTAATGCAATGTAAGAATCTTCCTCTTCTGCAGCATCAAGATACTCTATTATTCCCTGGCTAACCAGGTCATCCCAGGAGAGCTCGTTGGTGGTTAATTTTTCCATGATTTCCTTGGTTAATAATAGGCTGCCATCTTTTACCCTTATTAATGGCCTTCTTGCACGGCCTGAAGCTGTTTCTATGAGGATTTCATCATAGCCCTGGTCATAGCGGATGTTTAAGGTGCCTGGAAGCTTGTTTTCCCAGCGCTTTTCCTTTACAGAGCTTATGAACTCTTCCCGGTTTGCTACATTACCAATGAACTGGTCATTTAAATAAACATCAACCATTTTGCAGACCTAATGCCTCCAATGTTTTTTTGATTTTACTCTCCTGAAGCTCTTCCTGAGCAATCTTTGTTGTTAGGGCTAGATTTTTTCTTAAGCCAATTGAGGTGCCTTCAGGAGTTTCTACCGGGCATAAACGGCCCCAATGGGTTGAGTGCAATGCCCTTGCCTCAAAGTTTTCCTGTGTGGTGGATAATAAAGAAACAACCCTCTGGAGATGGGAGATTGTTGCCATGAAATTTGTCCTGTCAATGTTTTGGGAGATGCCTTTTCTGCCTCCGACCCAGGAGCCTGTTGCCATGGCACTTTTAATTCTTGAGGTTAATAACTGGTCTCTTATGATAATCCTGATTGACTGGAACTTGCCTCTTTTTACAAGCCTTTGGAAATTATAAAGCATGTCCTGGACCAGGCTTCTTAGATTGACCCGGAACAGGTCAGAGAGCAAATCTCCTGAAAGCTTTAATTTTTTATCCATGTAGTGGTCTTTGTCCCTTAATGGGACGCCTTCCCGGTTTACCATTAAGAATCTTTTGATGTACTTGCAGAGATTGTAAGCCTTGATTAGCCTGTCTTCTGGCCTGATGCCTAGATGAGGGAGAAGATATTTGTCAAGCATGTCTGAAGACCTTGCGATTTTCTCCTCTACTGACTGGGTCAAGCCAACTTTTTTGCCTATGAATTCAAGCGCGTCTTTCTGGGTTTTAATGTCTTTGGTTTCATATAAGTTGATGAAGATATCATCATACTGCTTTTCTTTTGAGATAAGGTTTGCTATGTCCTGGTCAACAATTATGCCAAGGGCTTTGATAACAGCTGTTATTGGGATTCTCTTGAACCTTGTAAATGAAAGGTAAATCACGCCATTTTTCATCTGCTCAATTGTGTGGGGGATTCTGTAGCTGCCTTTTTCTGAGAATACCCTTGCCATGTATTTGCTTGGGCCGGTTCTTGTTTTTTCAATAAATACCCGGTTTGATGCCAGGTCCTCTACAGTGATTAAAACCCTTTCATTGCCATTAAGGATGAAATAACCTCCAGGGTCATAAGGGTCTTCGTAATGCTCTGCGAGGGCTTTTTTATCAAGCCCATGCAGATGGCAATATTTTGACTTAAGCATGACAGGCATTTTTCCTATTAATGCATTAAATGATTCCCTTTCTATGCCATCAACAAATGTGCTGATGCCCAGGTAAACCGGTGTTGAATAAGTAAGGCTTCTTAGCCTGGCTTCAACAGGGAAGACATCTCTTTTGCTGCCATCAGCCTCTGTTAATGAGGGCTTTTCAACCCGGATTTTTCCTAGCTTGATTTTGAAGTCTTTGATTTCTGCAGGAATGATTGTCGGGATGATTTCCTGGGTTTCATTAACTATTTTTTGCAATTCTTCATCCAGGAACTTATTGAAAGACTGGATATTGGATTCTATTAATGAATGCTTTGCAAAATAAGCCTTGATTAGTGTTTTGTAGCCTTGCACCATGTTAGATTACGACCCTGTAGAATGTTGATTCCCCGATTGTTGGGCTTTTCCTTGTTATTTTTATTGCATCCCCTTTTTTTGGCTCAAGATGCTGGATTGCGGGGTCTTCTTTCTGGATTCTTGGGACCTGTGACTTGTTGAGATTGTAAGCTTCAAGAAACTCTTTTTTTTCCTCTTCAGTAAGCTTAAGGTGCTTTGGCACAAAAATATGCTTTGTGAGGTCAATCTTTTTTTCGTCCATTTTTGAATATCTCTTTGCTCTGCGATGGGTTTTTATCTTTTTTGGTTCGGGCCGGATGGGATTTTCTGGTCAGCAGATGTTCTGCAAGACTTTTGAACCCACGACCACTTGCTGTCTCTCTTTTGGTTAAAAGGCAAGTGCTCTGAAGCCAAGCTGAGCTACCGGCCCACCCGCCCTGACCGGGATTCGGACCCGGGTTGCGGCCGTTCTACTGCTTTTTTGGATTGACAGGGCCGTGTGATGAACCGCTACACTATCAGGGCATAGTGGTGTGATTATAATGTTAGTGATGGTTTTTAAAATATTGGTAATTGGGATTTTAATGATTTTCTCTTCAGAAAAATGCTTCACAGAAAAATTGGCATAGAATAGATATATAAGCTTTTCGCTTAGCCTCTTTATGGTGTTTACTGGAGATGGGAAGGATTAATCTTGCTGGCATGGATAATGAAGAATTGGAAGAATTCTTACTGGGCACTAAAAAAGAGGTGGACGCTCTTAACAGAGCTGAATTACTGGATATTTTAACTTATGTGCTGGTTGCTTTTCCGGTTTATGCTGTTTCAGAGTATATGGGAAAAGTGTTCAATCCTGGCGGGAATTTTTCTCTTTTAAGCGGGGCCTGTTATCTTGGTGCAGTTCTTAAAGGAAATTTTGGATATTGGTGCTCTCGCAGGGATATGGCAAGGGAGCTTGCAGGTGAAGCAAGGGAATGCATGAGGATCATTGAGAGAAGAAAGATGTTTCTGGATGGGAAAAGGAGGCTTTTGGAAGAGGAAAATTCAGAAAAATATGATGATTAGAAAAAATTAATGATGCTGAAATAAAGCATGATTAATGAGACAATTACGCCAAGTGCTGAGAGCACTGGGAATTTTCCAATGTTTAATGGCACCCTGAATTTTCTTTTTGCTTTTATTTTATACCTCAGGAAAATTGCTGCAAGATTGACCAATGCAAAAGTGATGAACAGGAAGAAGGTTGTTATGTCTGCAACAATTTCTATGTTTTTGACAAGTGCGAGAAGGAGAGTGGTTAAGCCAACAAATATGACTGCCCAATAAGGGGTTCTTCTTGTTTTATGGACCACTGCAAGAAATAATGGAAGGGATTTTTCCTTTGCCATGCCATAAGCTAATCTTGAGGTTGTTACAACTGTCATAAGCACGGTGTTAGCTGTTGAGAACAAGGCTATTATTCCTATGATTAAGAATGCAATTGGACCAAAGCCATATGCTGCTACATCTGCCAATGGGCTTTTGCTGCCTGCTAATTGTGATGCGGGGATAACGCTGACTGCTGCTATTGCAACCAGGATGTAGAGGATTGATGAGATGATTATTGATAAAATTAGCGCTTTTGGAATTGTTTTTGCAGGATTTTTTGTTTCTTCATTTAATTTTACAACTGTTTCAAAGCCCATGTATGCAAAAAATACCAATGCCCCGGCCTGGAATACCCCGGTTAACCCTTTCGGCATTTCAAGAAGATTTGCGCTGCCAAAATTTTTTATGCCTAAAATAATGATGATGATTAAGCCTGCGAATTCTATGAATGTTGCCAATGTGTTGAACTTGCAGCTGTCATTTATGCCCCAGAAATTCAATAAACTCATTAAGATAATCAGCCCTAATGCGCCAAGCAAAAGATCAATGCCTATTAATTTTGAGAGATACCCTGCAAAGCCCAATGAGACTGCTGATGCTGAAACAATGCCTGTAAAAATAATTGCTATGGTGATAAACCATGCAAGCTTTCTGCCAAATGCTTTTTTTGTATAGTCATATTCTCCTGCATCACCTTTGAATAATGTTGAGAGTTCTGCGTAGCTTAAGCCTGTGAATGCAGCTACGATTGCTGAGATTAAGAAAGCCAGCCAGGTTGCATTGCCTGCATCCCTTGCAGCAAGGCCGATTAATGCATAGATGCCTGCACCAAGAATAATGCCAACGCCTGCTACTGTAACCTGGAATAATCCAAGATTTCTTTTAAGTGAATACCTCTTTTTTTTAGCACCCATCTGTTTTAAAGGAGTAATCTTGGTTTATAATAATTAGTAACTACTCTTTGATTTAGATAGATTTAAATTTCTTGTTAAATTGCTGTGAAACATGCCAAAAACAATAGATGAAAAGGATGAAAAGGCTTGGATGTTTAGAGCCAAAATAGCCTATTATCCAGACGAGATGGGTTTTTCTTCAATAAGGGGATTATACATTACTTTGGATATTACTCCACCCTCTGCAGAAGAATTATCAGCAAGAAGCAGAAACAATGGGCGTGCTGAGCTTGTCCTTGAACCTTTATCACTTGAGCAGTTGTGTGTTTTAGGTGAGATTATCCACTCTAATATTGGATTACAAAAAGGCTGGGAAGCAGAACGAATAGAGCTTCCTGAACCTGAGCAATATCCCAATAAGCTACAGGGCAGAAGGCAACTTTAATTTTAGCAGAGCTATTTATTTACTTTAAAGTTAATAGCAAAAGCTTATTTATTCCTTGTCTATTAAACGCATTGATGCTTATGAGAAACTCAAGAAGAAAATTATTAATGGAATTAAGGGAGCATCAGAGAAAAGAAGCAAAGGGAATTAAAAGGGCCAATATAAGGGATTTTATTCTTGGGTTTCAGGATGGGCTGGTTAATACGCTTGGGCTGGTTTTGGGTGTTGCTGGTGCGGTCAAGACAGCTAATCTTGTCCTGATTTCCGGGTTGGTTACTACATTCGCTGAATCAATTTCAATGGCTGCTGTTGCTTACACAAGCACTAAGGCTGCAAAAGAATATTATGAAAGCAAAAAGCTGAAAGAAAGCCTTGAGATTGATGAAATCCCGCATATGGAGAGGGAGGAGATAAGGAGCATTTATTATAAAAAAGGCTTCAGAGGGAAGGTGCTTGACAAGATTGTTAAAAGAATAACCTCAAACAGGAAGAGATGGCTTGAAACCATGATGAGAGAAGAATTAAGGTTGTATAATGACGATTATGACAAGCCATTAAACAGCGCTTTGCTTGTTGGCTCATCAGCTGTTGTTGGCAGCCTGATACCTATTCTGCCTTTTTTTATTTTCCCTGTAAAGCTTGGGATGATTGTTTCTTTATTATTTTCAATAGGCATGCTTTTTGTTGTTGGGAGTATTAAGGCAAAAATCACAGCAGGGAGCTGGAAGAGAAGAGGGCTGGAGATGGCTGTTATTGGAGGATTAGCTGCGCTTGCTGGCTACCTGATTGGGTTATTGCTTGGTGGGATTTATGCGTGATGCTGTTTCCTAATTTTTAATATATATTTCTGGTTATGGAAATGCTTAAATCAGAAGCTGATATTCAATAATGGGGGTGGGAAGATGGTAGAAGTTAAAAATGATGTAAAATCTGGGGTGAGAAGAACAAAGGTAGTTTTTGATGAAACTCACAGGGAATTTATGGTTTATGGTGAGATTGCTGGGGGTGTTGTTGGATTGATGAGGAAGCTTGGCTATACAGCAAGCTTTGTTAACATAATGAACCCTTCCAAGTATCGCGTCAAAGGCAGACTTTTTGAAGCAGGAATGATTAATTTAGTGACTGTATATGATGAGCCTGCAACATTTATCCAAACCTCTATATGGACGGGGGGAGGATTAAGAGCAAAGCTTGATGATTATTTCAAAGGAAATGAAGATTATGCTTACAAAAAAATCTGGGTGGATGGGCAGGGGATTAAGCGCGAAGCCTGAAGACTATTTTATGACAAATGAAAATTATGACTTCAGAAAAATCTAGGTGGATGGGCAGAGGACTAAGAGAGAGGCTTGAAGACTATTTCAGTGGGATAAGATTATGCTTATGGAAACTTACAGAAGATTAGCGTAAGAGCCTTTAAAAAGAAGAAAAGACATATTTTATTTTTAAGAAGAAGGGACCATATCAATTACGAGAGATCCGCCAAATATTTTCAAAAAACTCTTTATATCTGTCTGCATTATTCTTTGAGGTAATTACAAAAGCTGTGGGGTTGTTTTCCCAGACCACAGTCATTACATTATTTCCATATATAAAAACTCCTGTAGGAAGAGATAAATCTGCATACCTTACCTTCATCCCGGAGTATTTATGATAAGCAAAAAATATTTTTCTTATTTTTTTATTTACCAGCAGCCTTGCCTTTATTCTCTTAAAAATTCTCCTTTTATGAAAATTCCTGAAAAACCTTTTTAATTCTTCTCTTTCAAGTTCTTTTCCCAAGGTAAAAACCTGATACTCTTCATTTGGTTTTAGAGTACTCAAGATACTCTCAAATGCCACATTTACACCTTCTAGTCCTTCATATATTACAGCTTCTTGCTTATCCTTAGACATATCTTTTTTAGCTTCTATTTCTGATATTAGAAGATTTATTTTTTGTTTTTGCCTGATTATCTCTTTTTCCTTTTTATCGAGCAGGTCTATTAAATTCTTTGGGCTTGATGGCTGGAAGTATTTTACATTATTTTTTATTACATAGGAAACCAAACCTTTTTTGATCAACTTTTCTAATGTTGGATATACCTTAGAGTTTGGTATGCTGGATTTTCTCACAATGGGTGTGGCGGAGGATTGTTCCAGTTCTAATAACGCAAAATAAACTTTTATTTCATTCTTGCTTAATCCAATCTGCGTTAATATTTCCCCGTTCATTGTTCCTGATTAAGGTCTTGGGTATTTAAATCTTCTGTTTTATCACCCCCAATGGTGGGGGGATTATTTATAAAGGGGTTTTATTTCTATTTTTTAGAGGTGAAAGGAGATAAAAATGGAAGGAGATAAACAATTCACACAAGAACATGGGAGATTAACATACCATGAGCTTACTATGAAAGGCAGACACCTTGACGATAAAGGACCATTTCCCAAGATGGTTGA
>DATDYH010000035.1:0-5510 GCA_035289045.1 Candidatus Nanoarchaeia archaeon | reverse complement strand
TATTAGCCCAAGATAGTCATCAGCTTGTTTCAAAGCAGAATCATACTCTTTTCTTCGTTCCTCTTGATTATAAAATCTTTCATCAAATTCACTCTCAAACTTTTTAATGAAATTAATTGTTGTAAAGGTATGGATATAGCTGTAATGGAGATATAAAAAAAACTTCTTGCCATCTGCTTTGTTCTTTATTCCCCTAATCATCTCTTTATGGCTGGCAAATAGGTCATCTTTGAATTCATCATGGATTGTAAGCTCGTCAAACCCTATTTTTGGGATTATCATATCATTTATAATATCCCCTTTAGTAAAATATCCATGTTCCTGAAAATACTTGGGTAAGACTTTGTACTCATCTGCTTTAAACTTTGGTGATGCCCAATAATTGTCCACCCCATTGTTCCTGCCATAAGCCCCTGTAAAAAGGGCATACATAGAAGCGATGGTGCCTGGATAGTAGGTAATTATATTTGAGAAATAAGCCGAATCTTTAACTAATTTTGAGAAATTCGGTAGTTTTTTTATCCTATCTTCCCTTGCTCCATCCAATAACACCATAACAACATTTTTCATAAGCATCACATTATTGGAGGTATCCCAATCCCCGCAAGTTTTCCCTAACCTTCTCCTTTTCCTCTTCGCTTAATTTTCCCTCTTCTTTTTTCTCATAATTAGCAACAACCTGCCTTAAAATATAAGTTATGTAATCTGAAGTAGAGCTGAATCCTGTTGTCTTTACTTTCTCCCTAAAAAAGCCCTCAATTGTTTTTGGAATCCTAATCTCAATTGTCTTATCATCAGCGTTCTTCAATAAGCTGTATTTATCAAAAACCTCTCCAGATATAGAACGGATAATTGGGGATTTTTCCCTGCTAAAAGCACATACGAGTGTATCAAACCCCATGGCTTTGAATCTCTCTAAATCCCCCTTATTGCAGATTATCTGTAATGCTATCTTCCTCTTTTGCTTTTTCTCATCCTCTACAAGATAGTTTATCCACCCACCCTCATCCTTTTTTTCTTCCACCTTAGCAAGCCCAAACCTTCCAAGATTTTTCTCAAACCAGCCTGAAAACTCATTTACATCCTTAAAAGGTATAAACCACTCAAAAACCTCAATCAGCTCTCCTAGGGCATCCTCATAAGGTATATCCCTATAAGAAGAGATAATCTTAAGCTTCCTTCTTAACTCTTCTGAAATCTGAATAGTTGTTTTCATCTTCCCACCATAATGTTATATAAAAACATAAAGTTATATAAATCTATCTCAATTTAAATAGAAAAGCTTATAAATATCATTCTTAAGTAGTAAAGTATGTTAACGCTAAAAGATTTACACACTAATGTGCCTGTTGTCTCAGCTCTTATTGAAAGAGAGCATCTGGGAGAGAAGCAACTGTTAATCCAAACAAGATGGAAGCCTGATAGGGACCCAGTACACTCCGGAACTTTAGAGATTCCTGCAGGATGGATGAGCCTTTATGAGGATGTGTATGATGCACTTAGAAGAGAGGTAAGAGAAGAAACAGGTCTCAAAGTGCTAAGAATATTTCCCGATATAAGAACCAAGACTTGCTCTGTAAACAGAGACCCTAATTTTGCTTTTGTTCCTTTTTGCTGCCAACAACAACTTGGAGGAGACGGGGCATTTCCATGGGTAGGCTATGTTTTTCTCTGTAAGGTAGAGAATAAAGACCCGATTTCTCAAAAAAGTGAAACAGCTAATCCTCATTGGGAGAACACCTCAGAACTAAGAAGTATCATTAAAGAAACACCAGAAAGAATTTTTACATTACAACGAGGGACACTTGATTTTTATCTTAACCATGACTGGAAAAGCATGTATGGTGAATTTTAGTCTTTATTAGTCCCACGTTAAGTTTAAATAAACATCATCTAACCCCATTGAAATGGAAGTTACCTTAATCTCACCATATGGCAACCTGGATAATGTAGGCATAAGAAGCATCTCCTCTTATCTGAAGTCTAAAGGCTACAAAGTTAATCTAATCTTTCTTCCTTATGAAACAGACAAGGGCCAGGCAATGAGATATGATTTTGAATACAGCAATGATGTTCTTAACCAGCTCACAGAAATCTGCAAGAATTCAAAGCTTATTGGCCTGACCGTGATGGCAAACTACACTGAAAAATGCAAAAAAATAACCCAAAAGCTAAAAACCAATACCCTTGCTTTAGTTGTCTGGGGGGGCATCCATCCAACACTCTGCCCTGAAGACTGCATTGACTCAGCAGACTTAGTCTGCTTGGGAGAGGGCGAGGAAACTTTTTTAGAGCTTGCCCAGGCAATAGAAAAAAACAAGCCAATAGACAATATCAAAGGCTTGGTTTATAAAAAAGATTCAAAAATTGTAAGGACTGAACTTAGAGAGCTTGTCCATGACCTTGACAAATACCCTGACCCTGATTATACAGACTTTTCTGCCCATTATGTGCTTAAACAAGGGAGTATTGTTAAGCTCACAAAAGAAATCTATAAGGACATGATGTGGGTTGAGCATGGCAGGAAAAAATTCATGGTGTTCACAACAAGAGGCTGCCCTCATAACTGCACATTCTGCTGCAATTCCACATTGGTTAAGGTTTACAAAGGCAAAGGAAATTACATAAGAAAAAGAAGCATTGAAAAAGTTATCAAGGAACTTGAGAATATCAGGAAAGAGTTTCCTTTTATTGAATACATTGGCATAGGTGATGAAGTCTTTCTAGTAAGAACCCAGGAAGAAATAGACGAATTCAGCAGGAAATACAAATCCAGAATCAATCTCCCTTTGCAATGCGAATTCAGTCCCATGACAATAACAGAGTCAAAATTTAAAGCCATGATGAATGCAGGGTTAGTAGCTGTCCAGATGGGTATCCAGTCAGGCTCAGACCATGTTAATTTCAGGCTATACGAAAGATACCAGACTCAGGACATCGTATTAAATGCAGCCAGGATAATTGATAAATATAAAAGCCGGCTGGAGTTTTACTGCTACCACTTTATAATCTGCAACCCCCTGGAAAGCAATAAAACAAGGGTGGAAACAATTAACTTTATGTTTAGGCTTCCTGATGGTTTTCTGGCAACCTATTTTCCATTAATTTTCTACCCAGGAGCAAAATTAACAGAGCAGGCAAAAGCAAAAAAACTTATCTCAAAAGACGATTTTCACTATACAGATGCCTGGAATGTAAGGATGTGGAAGCATGCCCACTATCCAGACTACCTGATAAAAATTCTTTCTTTTCTGAGAAACCGCAAAGTTCTGTCAGGAGAAAGCTTAAGAACAAACATAGCCCTGGCCATAACAACTAATCCTTATATTGTGGGTGTTTTAGATAACAAGCTTGTCCTTAATACCCTATACAATGTTTTTCTTGCATACAGCAGGTATGTCCATACTTTTTAATTACAGCTTAATCTCCTTAACAAGGTCATTAATTCTTGCTCTTTCATCCCTTGCTCTTTTTTCATCCTCATTCTGCACCTCAACTTTTCTGTTGGCAAGTTCAGAGCCTCTTAAAAATAAGTCTTTTAAAACCCTTCCATCAGCCTCTTTTGGAATCCTGCATCCAAGAATAAACAAAATAGTAGGCATTATGTCTAACAGCCAGGCATTATCTTTTTTTCCCGGTTTAATGTCTTTTCCATGTACAATATAAATTCCCTCAGCATTATGGGCAGCGCAAAACTCAGAATCATTGAATTCATCATCAACAAAAAAATCCCTCACAAGAAAATCCTTATTAGCAATATAGATAACATCAGGCATCTTATCCATCTGGCTCCCATGATAAACCTCTTCCTTTTTGTAAACCCTGTTGGTTACTTTTTTTCCGGTTCCAGGATAGGTAAGCTCTTTGAGCATCTTAATCAGCTCATTCCTAACATCTTCATACTCTTCTGGAGAAACAGCCCCCTCTTTTTCCCTCCCTTTAAGGTTGATATACAGCCCGTAAGAGCCCAGTCCAAACACCCTGCTCTTTTCCCAGTCAATATCTCTAAATCCCGGCTGCAGGCTATCTGAAAGTTTCCTTGTCTTTCCTCTCTCTTTTGCAATAAGGCTCTTAAGGAAACTCCTCACCCAAGATTTTTTTAATCCAAACATCCTGTAAAGCGCGATTAATGCTCTTTTCTTTCTGCTCATCTTCAGCCTCATCCAGTCATGGTTTATCAAATACCTGTTGATATTAAAATCAAGATAGCTTCCTGATGTTCCATGGTCACTCATCACAATCAACATAGTATCTTTACCAATCATCCCCATTAATTCCCCGAGTCTCTTGTCAATTAGCCCATAAATCCTGGCAATAACACCCTTGTATTTTGACTCCTTATACCATGGATGCTTCTCATCCATATATTTCCAGAAAAAGTGATGCACCAAGTCAGTTTCCATCACAACAAGGGTAAATAAGTCAGGATTATATTCTCTGTAAAACTCCAGGGCTAAATCAAACTTGCTGTTAATCTCTTTCTCAAGCTCCCTAACTTTTTCATCCTCACTCAAAAATTTAAAATCAGGAATTCCAAATCTGTAGTCTTGCCCCAGCCTGTTCTTTATTTCCCTTGGATAAGTAAACTCAGTTCCCGGAGGTGTTAATAACCCCGTAACATAAACGCCATTAACCTCTTTTGGAGGGAATGAAACCGGAATATTAAAAGCAACAACTTTTTTTCCATTATCAGAAGCATAGGTAAACAAGTCCTGTTTTATTGGCCCCCGGAATAATCTCTCCCTGTAATAATTATCGCCAATATCCTGCATATAAAATAAAAACCCAAGTTTCCCGGGATTCAATCCAGTAAAAAAAGCAGGCCATGCAGGGTCTGTATTAGGAGGAATGCAGGAGTCAAGCACACCATAAGCACCATGTTCAAGAAGTTTTTTGAAATTAGGCAACACCCCTTTTTCAACCAAAGGGTTTACTACATCAAAAGTAGCGCCATCCAGCCCAAGTAAAACAACCCTTCTGCTCATCTTAACCAGTTCATACGAATGGTTTATATTCCTTTTTATTCCCCTCATTGCCATGAAACCCGGATTTGTCTACACAAGTCCCCATGCAGTCCATAGGGCCTGGGCAGAGAGCATTAACGCTGTGTTTATAGAAGACAGACTAACAGGCTATGCAATCCCAACCATCTCAAGGCTGATTAAGTCCATTTCAACAGCAAGAAAAATTCCAAGAGGGGTCAACCTTCTTCTCTGCGAGAGCAGTTCTAATCTTTTTACAGGAGCAATCTGGAAATCAGGAAACCCGGAATGCAAGCTGGTCCTTATTGCCTCAGACCCAAAATGGAGCTCCCTAAGTATGATGCCCTGGGCTAAAAAAAAGGCATATGCATGGACTTAATCAGCCTTGAGAGGGCTGGGATTGCATGGCCTGTTAGCCTGTCTTCTATAAACACAGAGTTAATGCTCTCTGCCCAGGCCCTATGGACCGCATGAGGGCTTGTGTAGACAAATCCTGGTTTCATGGTAATGGGGGAATAAAAAGGAATA
>DATDYH010000034.1:0-4836 GCA_035289045.1 Candidatus Nanoarchaeia archaeon | reverse complement strand
GTTATCTCTTCACTGTACTTATCAGCATACATTTACTCCACCGCTTTTTCAAATTCTTCTCTGGAAAGATGCTTTCCTTTTAGAGTTTTAAGAAGTTTTGTTTTGTAGCTTGGCCGTAATTCAGGTTCTAAGAAACTCTGTTCATATTCATTTACAACAAGGTTTATTGCTTCAGACTTATCCTTAAGCCCATATTTAGCTTTAATAATATTTAATACCCTGTTTACATCCTCATTGATATTTATCATTGCCTGTACCATATTAACACCACATCTATACTTATATACCCCGGATATATAAATCTGTTGTTTTGCAATTATATTTTGCAACCAGGTTTCAATCGGGGTCTAAGAAGAAAATACCCAGCAGTAATAATCACCCCAACCGAGAGCCACTGCCCAAGGCTCAGCCCAAGATACAAAACATCCTCCCTGAAGAAATCAACAACAAACCTTCCAGCACCTTCCATCAAAAGATAGCTGAAAAACATCATCCCTGGTTTTCTTTCCTTTCTCCCAATCAGCAGTAATCCAAAAAAAATCAAAAATCTATAGCCAGCAGCATACAATTGTTGGGGATGCCTGCATCCCTCATAGCCAGGAAAAACAAAGCACCATCCAGCATCAGTAACCCTGCCAACAAGCTCATTATTAATAAAATTCCCAAGCCTTCCAATAGCGAGAAATAAGGCAGCAGGAATAATAATCACATCAGCCAGCCTGAGAAAATCAAGCTTTTTCTTCCTGCAGAAAACATAAGCAGCGATCACCCCCCCTAATAATCCCCCATGATAGCTCATCCCAGAAATCCCCTTCCAAAAAGAGATGACCTCTAAAGGATTAGCGAAATAATATCCCGGATTCCAAACCAGAATTTCAAATGCTCTTGCTCCAACAATCACCCCAATAATCAGCCAGACAACTAAGTCATATACCTCATCTTTTTTCAGCCCCAGCCCCTCTTTTTTCCTCAGCAATAAAAACAAGGCAGCTAAGAACCCAAAAACATAAGCCAGGCTGTAGTAATGAACACTAAAGCCAAATAATGAAAAAGCAACAGGATTTAACTCTTGGTAGAACATTTTGTCTCTTAACCTTTTTAGCCATTCTTAGTTTCTTTTGGGAATACAAGAACTTTTCTCTTACAAAAGAAAAGGGCTTGTCTTTACACTCAACTCAACCCCAGAGCCAACATGCAGGGTAATGCTTGTATAATTCTTATGAACATACTTAAGGTATTCTCCAACTTTCTCGTTATGCGAGATGACATTGTCAGCAATCACCACACAGCAATCATTCATATTCTTCTCCAGTAATCTCAGGTATTTTAGGTACTCTTTTTTTGTAGCATCAAGAAAAACCATGTCCACTTTTGTATTAAACTTCTTAAGCACAGTTAATGCATTCCCTTCCAAAAGTGTGATATTTTTCAGCCCAGCTTCTTTAAAGTTTGCTCTTGCCTCTTTTGCCTTGGCAGGATTCAGCTCTATTGTATACACTTTTGCATTTTTTAAAGCAGAAGCAATCAGGATTGCTGAATATCCATTCGCAGTTCCAACTTCAACAATATTCTTAGGGCGCTTTATTTTCACAAGCACATGCAGCAGCCTGCCAGCATCAGGCTTTATATTAAACATATATTTCTTTTCATTAGCCTCTTCAAGCCGTTTTAAGATCTCTTTAACATTTCCCAAGTTCCCTCACCCACTCAATTATATCATCATCCTGGTTTTTGCTCCCAATAACCTCAATAAGCACAGGAACAGAAACCTGCCCTGAAATCTCCTTAAGCATGGTTCTTTTTTCATGCTCTCTTGGCACTTCAATCTTCCTGTATTTAATCCTTTGTTCATCAAGAAACTTTTCAGCCTTCCTGCAGTAAGGGCAGCCTTCCAGACTAAAAAGAACAAACATTCTTTCCATGAATTAATCTATACAGCTCAGTTATTTAAAGCTTTTTAATAATCCCTATTTATATCTTAATGTAAGCTTTCTATAATTTTTTATCTCCTCTTCAGCCAAATTAGAAACTATCTCATCAAACATGGCTACAGATTCCTTAGCCTCTTTAAGCATAACTCTTATTTTTGGTTCTTGATCGGTTTTCATATAATACTGGGCATCAATCCTTTTGCCTTTATGCTGGTTTATTGTATTAGTTTTGTCCTCTCCTAAAAGCAGGGTTACAGCAAGAATTGAACAGGTATGATTCTCGCATTTTATCCCAATCTTCTGAAGAAAAGAGTAAAGAGCATAGTACTCTGCATAGTAAAGTGCTACCGTAGCCCATAGTAGATCCCTATCATCCAAATCTTTTTCAGCCCTTAACAGGGAAGATTTTGCCTGCCCTAAATAGGATTTTGATAATCCCTCATTTGGTTCAGCTATTTTTAGCCCATCTTTCAGCTTAAAGCACCAGCCAAGTTTCTTATTTTCCATAATGACCCCACACGATGTTTATGTATAAAGAATGGTTGTTCAAGATTATATGATTCTTTTCAACCTCTTTCATTAGAGCCTCCCCCGCAGTTATCCCATTAATAAAAGCATCTTCAGAGAGATCTATTTGATGGGCTTTATATGGCAATAAGTGATAAGGCAGCTTTTCTTTTTCTGAAACAACAAGCAGGTCCATATCTGAGTTCTTATCAGCTTTCAGCCTGGCAAAGCTGCCAAAAACAATAACAAGGCTGTTTGTATTAAAAGCTTTTAAGAAGGTCTTTATTTCAGGGTAGTTTGCTATAAACCTGTCAGTTTTATGAATCTCAGCCTGTAATAGCCATGACTTGGTTTGGATATTATCTAAATTTAAGGAAAAATACTTATTCCTGCCTTCCAACCAGTTTCTTAGCATCTTGTTTTCTTCCAATCTGGCAAGAACATTCTGGCAGGTCTTAAGCGGAAGTTTTGAAAGCTTTGCTATCTGCCTCAGATAAAACCTGGCCTTATAGTCTCCTGTATATAGAGAGATTATTTCTAATTCTTTGTTTCTCTTTTGATACATATGTATCTATTTGGATACATTAGTATATAAAGGTTTTGGTTGTATGTGGAATAATTAAATCTCTTAGATATTAAAACGCTAAAATTCCGCAATGGACTTGGGAGTATTAATAATCTCAAGAGCCTGAACCAGCAAGCCTGTCAGTATCACTTAAGTCATAAGATGCTTGGTTAATAAGCCTCCAATGCTCTGGAGTAATCTCGCCTTTAAAACTGCAAAAAGGCCTAAACCCTGTTCCACCTTGTTCATCCCTCATAAGATAGACGCCATAACCAGTCTCATAGCCTAATAAACCAGCCATATCAGCATGCTCCATTTCATGTTGAATAAACTCTTGAGCTTCACCAAAACTCATTCTTTGGACTAAAAATTCTCTTAACCTAGTAGTGTTTGGAAAAACCCTCTTGTCCTCAGGAGCATATTGTTTTTTGAACCATTCTTCAAGCCATTCTCTTTGAATTTTAAGCATGCCTTCTGAGAACTCTCCAGCCTCGCATTTTCTAACAAGCTCAGCTTCCCTGTTCTTATATTCTTCAAAAACAGCATTTGTAAGCCTGGGTATATAGTCATCTGCCATACCTTAAAGAAGAATAAAGCATTTATAAGCCTTTCTATTAGTTATTACTAAAAAGTAATAAGAAAACAGCACTCCATTCTGATATTTCAACCCTATATTCGTTCTATTAAAACGCTAAAATTCCACGAGGGAACACTAAAATTCCCCTGAATTTTGGTGTGCTCAAAAACCGATGTTTTTGACATTTGGCGTGCTCAAGAACAAATATGATGCTTAGGCATCATACCCTTAGTCTATGACTAAGAGTTCTTGACAAGCAGAACCTCTTTCATCCCTTCAAAATCCCTGTCTTTTGTTACCAGCATACATTTATTCTCCTGAGAGGTAAGATAGATTAGTGCATCAATAATCCCAAAACTTGATATAGACTTTCTTCTCTCTTTTTTTAATTCACCAGCCATGGCACAGGAAGGAATTGTAATGTTTACAACTACTGACTTTTTTTGTATAAACCTAAGAAAACTCTCAAACCTCTCTCCCTCCCTGCTCAGCTTGTCAGAAATTTCCGCAATAGAGAGCAAACAGGTAAAAGCATTCCCACATTCAAGAATCTCTTTAATCCTTTCTCCTAAAGGGCTTCCTATTCCATACTCAATCCATACTGAGCTGTCAATAAGGTAATTATTCCCCATGAATTCTCATCCTGTCAGCTTTTCTCCATGGAGTGACTTTTAACTTGCCAAAAAATGAATCAGTAATCTTAAGCTCTTTATCAACCACCCTGGAAATAACCTCATTAAAGCTGTTTAATTCCTCCTTATCTTTCAAAAGCTCAAGCTTTTGTCTTGTAGCCTGGCTGACCTGGATAGTTGTATTCATTTTTCATCACCATAGTTATAGCTATAGTTATAGTATTTAAGCTTTTCGGAGGGTATCAAATCTTAAGCAAAAGAGGAATCTAAATCACATTTCAATCCTATATTAGTTCTATTAAAACCATAGAATGGGAAAATGTAATGCACTGCTGGATGTGATTTCAATCCGATATTAGTTCTATTAAAACGCTCCTGGCTGTCTTGTTGTGCCCCTTAGAGCTACTATTTCAATCCTATATTAGTTCTATTAAAACAGGTCCAGAGGTTTGACAAAAGTCTCAAACGAGCAGATTTCAATCCTATATTAGTTCTATTAAAACTAATAAATTAACGATAGTTATATTATGTTATTACGGATTTCAATCCTATATTAGTTCTATTAAAACCTTGTCCATGTCCATTTAATCTCCCCTTTTATATTGTATATCTTCCAAAAATTGG
>DATDYH010000033.1:0-2269 GCA_035289045.1 Candidatus Nanoarchaeia archaeon | reverse complement strand
CTTATGTAGAATTTACCGCCGGATTGGACACAGGATTTTTCCTTGCCTGCTTTGATATCTGAGAACTGCTGGTCCTGTTCGCAGACGATTTGGACAGAGTATTCATTCTCTACTCTTTTACAACCCTGAGGAATATTGACTTGGCCTCCCCCTGCTGTGCCTTGCCCCATGCATTTCCAGTTTTTTACACAGCCTCTTTCATCAAGATTTGGCTCTGCTCGCTGGTCTGGTGAGCAAGGAATTGGGGGTTTTGGAGGACAGCCTTGTTCTCCTGGCCGTTGTTGATACTGCCCTGGTTGTCCTTGCTGGCCTGATGGTTGCTGATTGCAAGGAAAACACCCACCATTATCCTGGCACATGCCTTGAGGGCAGGTTCCTGGCTGAGGCTGATAATTTTGAGGGGGATTTTGTCCTTGCCCCGGGCAGGGAACACATTCTTCACCTTGCATACAAGATCTTTCTGGAGGACATCTTGATTGTGGTGGTTGAGATGGTGGCTGGGTTGTTTGTGTTGGTTCTCCTCCTGATTGTAAGGTTGTGGTTGTTTCTGTTGGTTGTTGAGGCTGATTAGTTGTTGTTGGTGCTTCTGTTGGAGGGGGAGATGATGTTGTAGGAGGAGCTTCTGTTGGTGGTGGTGATTCTGGAGGAGCTGCTTCTTCTGCAATTGCAATTGGAGATAAAAACATAGAAATTAAGATTAAGATAGAAAAGATTATTTTATACTTTTTCATTAAATATCACCTTCTTTTTTAGCTTTTTATAAGTATGAACTAGAAAGCATATATTCTACTTGCTTATAAGCTTTTTTAAGATTTTTATAATCTCCTGGGGGTTAGCTGTCTTGTTTGAGAGCTGCATAACCTTGCCCATCAGGAAGTTTAATGATTTTTGGTTGCCTTTTTTGTATTCATTAACTGCTGCTGGTGATTGTTTTATCGCTTGCTTACACCACTCTGCTAATTGAGAACTATCCGACTTCATAATTAGGTTGTGCTTGTTTATATACTCTTCCGGGGAGAATGGGGATTCCTCTACTAATTTTCTTAAAACTGCTTTTGCTGTGTTGTCTGTTATTTGTTTTTTTTCAAATAGGGATAATAGTTCTATTAAATATTCTGGCTTGATGTTTAGGTCTTCTATTTTCTTTTTTGTGATGTTTAACTGCTTTATTATATCCCTAACAATCCATTTTGAAGCTATTTCCGGGGAGACTTTTTTTGAAACCTGCTCAAATAAGTCAGCAAGCTTTTTGTTTTTTGAGAGGACATCTGCATCCTGCCTGTCTATTTTGTATTGCTGGGCGAATCTTTGTGTTTTATCTAAGGCTAGTTCAGGGATTATTATTGCATCAATTTCTTTTTGGGATAGCTCAAGAAATGGCAAGTCCGGCTCCGCGATATACCCATAGTCGCTTTCTTGCTCTTTTGTTCTTTGCAGAAAGGTTGTTCTTTGCTCTGAATTCCAGCCCCGGGTTTCCTGCTGCTTTGCAGGGGATTTTTCCTGCCTTTGTGATTCATATTCCAGGGCAAGCTCAATATCCTGAAGGCCATTAACATTTTTTATTTCTACTTTTTCACCTGTGGTTGAGATGTTTAGGTCTGCTTTTAATGTTGACTCTGATTTTTTGTCATAAACATCAAGATATTCTAAGATTGTTATTAACTGCTTGATGAACTCTCTTGCCTGTTTTGGAGACTGGATGTCTGGCTCTGTGACAATTTCTATTAATGGGATGCCTGACCTGTTGTAGTCTATTAAGCAGTAAGAGTCTTTATGGAGCAATGCTCCTGGGTCTTCTTCTAAGTGAATCCTGCGGATTTTTATTCCTGCAAGGCTGCCATTTACTGCTAATGGAAGCTCGTACTGGGTGATTTGGTAGTTTTTTGGAAGGTCTGGGTAGAAGTATGATTTTCTTGAGAAGAAGTTTGTTTTATTGATTGTGCAGTTTAGGGCTTTTGAGACTTTTAATGCCTTGTTTAGTGCTTCTTTGTTAAATGATGGCTTTGAACCTGGCTGTGCTGTGCAGATTTCACAGCATAATGTGTTTGGAGATTCACTTCCTGATGTTGGGCAGGGGCAGAAGATTTTGCTGCGGGTGTTGAGCTGGACATGGATTTCAAGACCGATACGAATATTACTCATCTTTCATCCTCCAGCTGGATGATGTATAAGCCATATTTCTCTATATCTTCTTTTTTATGCATTTGCTCCATTAGCTTGGTATTAAAAATTTTTCCTGCTTTTTTTCTTATGCTTCTTCCTGTATATG
>DATDYH010000032.1:0-7537 GCA_035289045.1 Candidatus Nanoarchaeia archaeon | reverse complement strand
CCCTGTAATCGCGATATTTGCCTGAAATGTCTTTTTTTGTCTCTCCAAAAATTTCCTGGTGCCATTGTGACAAAAGAGGCCCTGTTAATCCTTCTTTTTTCCTGAGCATATTGAGAAATACCCCTGCATGTTTTTCTGTTTCTTTAATATCTCTTAAAGGCTTATTTGGCGCTATTCTCTCCTGCAAAATCTCCCTTGTTTCTTCCAAGGTAATTGTTGAGCCTTCAATTGAGTTGGTGTTGTAAGTAAAAGCTATTGCTATTTCCTGGAAGTCTCTTGCTTTAGCCGATTCTGGATAATGCCCCCATTCCTTTTGGAAGCCTGATGTTATTTTTTCACATTGATTGTATAATCCGGGTTTAACATGCTTTTGTAAAAACTTTTCCCTGATTTCTTCTAGATTTTCAGGTATTTTCCCCCCTAGGTATATCTCTCTTGTTATCACCTTGCCATCCTTCCTGAAAGAATGCTGAAGATAATAATAGCCTTTTTTCTTTAAGATTCTCATAAAAGCCTATACCATTACAAATACTTAAATCTTGCTATTTTTTGATAAAGTGTAATGGTAACCTGATTTTGTGCATAGCTAGAACTTTCCGTTTGAGTTGATATAAAGCTCATTTACTTTATTCCAGTTGATTACATTAAAGAAATCTTCAACATAGCTGGCTCTTTTATGCTGGTGCTTTAAGTAATAGGAATGCTCCCAGAGGTCAATTGCCAGCAAAGGGGTTTTGCCAGAGCTGATTGGAGTGTCCTGGTTATTAGTCTGGATTATTTCAAGATTGCCTTTGTCAATGGTTAACCAGACCCAGCCTGAGCCAAATAAAGAAAGTGAAGCCTTTGTAAATTCTTGCCTGAAGTTTTCATAACTTCCATACTTTTTTGTTATGGCTTTTTCAATGTCCTTTCCTGTTACTGGGGTGTTTTTTCTTAGCAATGGCCAGAAAAATGAATGATTGAAATGGCCTCCTCCGTGATTCCTTACTGCTGCTTTTATGCTTTCCGGGATGCTGTCCAGGTTCTTCAAAAGAGCAGGGGCTGATTTTTTCTGGAGTTCTGGATAAGGTTCTAATGCTGTGTTTAGCTTGTCAATATATGCCTGATGGTGTTTTGTGTAATGGATTTCCATGGTCTTTGTGTCAATAAACGGCTCTAATGAATTGTAAGCATAGCCCAGTTCTGGGAGCTGGTGCTTTATTATTTGTTCTTGTTTTAGAATTTGCATGTTAACCTCCAATTGCTTTTAAAAAGTTAACTATTGTTAAATTATTCTAATATTTAAAGATTATTATGGTAGAGCATATGATTACGGCTTGCTTTGGGTTTATAACCATGGCTAATTGCATAAGCTGTTCCAAGGACTTCTGGAACATATTTTATTGTCTGTGTTGGAAGACCCTGCTTTAGTTGCCTCCATGATGGTTTTGGAACGCCTTTTTTTCTCAGCTTTCTTAATGTAGAATCAAGCCTTTTTTCTCCGAGGTTGTAAGCTGCTAATGCAAATGCCGGGCTATGGTATTTAGTGAGAAGCCTTGAGAGATGGGTGCTTCCACCCTTTATTGAATATTCTGGATGAGTTGTCTGCCAGGGCTTTAATCCCAGGGATTTTGCTGTTAGTGGCATTAATTGGGTTAGGCCTTTTGCGCCTTTTTTAGAAACTGCATAGGGATTGCCTTTTGACTCAACATAGATTAAAGCTGTAAGCAGAGAGGGATTTATTCCAAATGAATCAGAGGCTTGGTTGATGAACTCACTATACCTAGATAGCCTTGCTAAGCCTTTTCTTAAACCAGTTGATGCTGCTGCTGAGGCAAGCTCATTTGCTCGCCTGAGGGTTTCAAGCTGAAGGTCAAGACCATTATTGAGTATGCTTTCAATAGTGCTGTAAGGATTGTGTTTTGCCTGCTCCTGGATTAATGATGCTATTAGTTCTTCCTCTTGTATTCTTTCCTCTATTCTTGCCTGCTCCTGGGTGATTAAATTTGGGAGAGTTGTATTTGTTGTTCTTGTTGGGTATAAAGAACAGGTTATTAGTGCAGTGGTAAAAATGAATGATTTTGCTTCTTTGTATAGAATACTGGCTAAGCTTATACCTCTCGATACAAAACTTTTGCTGTTGCTCTCTTGTGTCATATCCCCCTTTGCACTTAGATTTAACCCTTGGGCCAAGAAGAGAATTTACTAAGAATAGCTGCATCTCTTTAATGTGCAAAGATACCTTTTTGAGAAAGAGGAGGTATATAAGCTTTTCGGCACCTGAAAATGTTGCTCTTTTTTGGAAGTTAATCTTTAGAAAGAGCCTTCTGCGAGCAATGCCTCTTTTTTATACATCTGCTTATTTGATGAGTTAAACTCGTGTTTTATCTGTCCAATTAAGTTATCAATGCTAAATATTTTCCAATAAACCGGGATAAATGCATTTTTTCCATTTCTCTCTGCACTTTCAATTTTGAAGCTGACAATTAGATGCCTTGCATTATGAATTACCTTGAAGTCTTCCTGCTTTTTTGCTGGTGAAAAATAAAAAGACCTTTGTGTTGTTTGGTAATTTTTCTCATTATAAGTTTTACATTCAACATAGTTTGGTCTTTTATTCTTGTCTTCAACAAAGATGTCTGGGTAGCCCACTGCTTTTTTATTCCCCTCTATGGTTTTTGGTTTATCCGCGTTTAGGCCAATCTGGTTTAATGCCTTAATCATAAAGGGTTCTATGTGATTTCCAACCTCATTTGGTCTTCGGGTATATATTCCTGCCTTGTTCGCATTTTCTGTTGCTATTTTTGATGCTTTAATTAAATCTTTTAATAGCTCACCGTCTTTCATATCATTTTTATTAAAAGATACTACTTCGCAACCAGAAACTGCCCTCATAGCTATTTTGAAAGGAACGGCTTTTAGCGGATTGAGGAATTTCTTTATTGTATCTTCAAGTCCTTTTACATATTTTTCCTGCTCGTTCATTTTTCTCCTTAAGGCTTCTTAAATATTAAAATATTCTCTTTTTGCATAATGTTGTATAACCCAAAGATTATTTTATCCAGGTTTTTTGCTAGCTTGAACCCTGATTTTTCTGCATGGTGGATTGTAAACTCAACAGTTTTAATCTTTTCCCCGAGGTATGTTGCATCTCCTATAATAATAACACAAAACTTGCCTGGTTTTAACACCCTGAACATCTCTTCTATGCTTTTGGCAAGGTCTTTATTGTAGATTGCTATTCTTTCTGAGTTTGTGCCTCTTACCCCAATAAACTCTTCTCTTATTTTTTGTGGAACAAAACCCAGGGCCTCAAGAGCATGGGCATCATTTTTAACATAATCTAGGGCAATAGAGTACGGGGGGGAAGTAATAATCCCATCTATGCTGTTATCTTTTAATTTTAGGTTTCTTGAGTCTCCTTCTTCAATTTTTACAGCTCCCAGGATAATCCCTGTTTCTTTTACTGCCTTATCAAAATCTTCAACAGAGTTTATCATCTTCTCAACATTATTAGAAAAAGAGGTACTAAAATCCCTCTTTCTTCTGCTCATATCACTATGGGCGATTAGTTCTGCAACTAAGAAAAAATCCCTTGCATCTTTGTCTTTTACCCTGTTTATGGATTCTCTTATCTTTTTTTGCTCACAATCAAAGTTCATTAAGCTTCTCCCATTTTGTTTAAGGATGTCGGTTTTTTCCTCTTTAATTTTATTTAAGACTCCTATGGACTGGGTTTTAACTTTTGAGATTAAAACGCAAACAGGAGAGACATCTATACCTATGCTGTTTATGCCTAAGACTTGGGATTCCAATGCTGTTGTCCCGCTTCCAATGAAAGGGTCAAGAATGGTTTCTCCCCCCTTAACCTGGATAAAATTAATTAATGCCCTAATCATCTGGGGATGGAATTTGCCTTTGTATGGGTAAATCCAATGGGTTAAATACTGGTTAATTGATGTTGTTTGGTTAAACTGAACTAATCTTTCATAGTCCGAGGTTGTGCCATTGATTTTTTTGAAATAGGCTACTCTCTTTTTGAGCACATCTTGATTGCCTACTAAAAGGTTAAACTTACGCATGCTGTTTGTTGCTTCAAACTTTGCGGATAAACCTTCTAATTCCAGTTTAGCCAGTGCTAGCTCATAAATAAACTGAACCCTGTCCATTAATTCTAAACTTACTTGCCCCCCCATGTTATAGAAAGCTAACCTCTTTTTGAGCTAATTAACCCTTATATTTAAAAGTTCCACTTTTGGTTTAGAAGACTATTCTTCTTCAATAATTATTTTGCCCTGCTTGACTTCTGCCTTTAAGGGCTTGTTTAACAACCTTGAGCTTTCTGCAAGCTTGATTGGGAGGTTAACTGTGTACTTGTAATAAGCGGTCCTGCCTACTCTTTTTGAGAATAACCTGAGGATTTTCATAAAAATTGAGATAAGATAATGGGTTAATAAAGGTTTTTATCAGACTTTAGTTTTGTGTTTCTTAATATGCTCAGCCAGCTTTTTTAACTCATCTGGATGAACCTGGGGGCCTAGCTGTGTTGAAATATAACCCTCATACTTTTCAAAGAACTTTTTTTCAGAAGCCCAGGTCTCTTTAAATTTTTCAGTTACTCCATGAAGAGGGTAGAGCTTGATGTGGGCATGATTAACGCCCATGCCTTCCATGACTATGGCTATTCTTGAAATCTTAAATGCTTTTTCAAGGAGCTTTGCAACCTCTCTTGAAGCCATAAACATGTTTTTGTAAACAGATTCGGGCATGTCAAAAACATAAGAGTCATAATGCTGCTTGCTGATTATTAAAGTCATGCCTTTGGTGTTTGGATTAATATCAAGAATTGCGAGAAAATCCTTATTCTCCCAGATAGCTGCTGAGGGAATTTCTCCTTTTGCGATTTTACAGAATATGCAGTCTTTTTTTAGCATGGTTAGGTTTGAAAGTGGTTAATAGCCTGGATCCTTAACAAGGTTTTCAGCATAGTTAACCCCATAGCTTTCAATCCGGTCTTTTTTTCCGCAAAATGGGCAGGCAATGCCTGCTTCATCAACGGTTTCTGGCTTGGAAAATTTAAAATTGCATCTTTTGCACAAGAACTGGGCTTTGCCAGCTGACTTTGTCCTATCCCTATCCCTGTCTCTTTTTTCCGGGGAGTGCTGCTTGGTTTTTTCAACGCAGTCAGGGCATAAAGCTACTTCTGAGTCTATACCCCTGGGAACATATCTTAAACTAGAAACTGGAACAGAACTCCTGCATCTTTCGCAGATTGTTGTTCTTTTTGACTCTATCATGACTCCTCCCACCACCCCTTTAGATTGTAAGCTAATTATCTCTTTTTTGATGGAACTCTTGGTCCTGCTTTAAGGCTCTCTGCCAATCGCTCTATTTTTTCAACATCAATGTTCTCATGAAGAGACTGGGGCTTTGGAAGCTCTGATTTCTCATTTGCTTTTTTCAGCATGGACTCTACCCATGGGTCATATTTTTCCGGATGTTTTACTGCCATGGCCTAAACAAAGAATAAGATGTATTTAAAGCTTTTTAAGCTGGAGTAGCTAGTTTGCCAAAGCTGATGAGATGTCCTTGGCTACAGCCTCAACTGGCTGGTCTGCATTTATCCTGAGAACTTTTTTATTGTAGAACCTTAATAAAGGAAGGGTTTCCTTGTTGAATGCTTTGATTCTTGTTTTAATGCTCGCTTCGTTATCATCTTTTCTTTTTTCCAATGGCTTTTTGCAATTATCACAGAACCATTGTTTTTTTGGCATGTGATTTAAGCCATAGTCTATGCTGCAGGATTTGCATTGAAACCTGCTGCTTAACCTGTGGATAACCTCTTGTTCAGGCAGGTCAAGGTATATCATTTTTTCCGGGCTGGTTAATTTTTCAAGAAACTCTGCCTGAGGGATATTTCTTGGGTAGCCGTCTAATAAATAATGATTCTTTGGAAGGTGTGCTTTAATCACTTCATTTATCATTGAATCAGGGACTAATAATCCCTGTTCAGCATACTGCCTGAACTTTAACCCAAGAGGTGTTGCTGCCTGGATTTCCTGACGGATAATATCTCCGGTTGAGAGGTGATTTAGATTAAATTTTTCAGCTGCTAATTTTCCCTGAGTGCCTTTGCCACTACCCTGGATGCCAAGAATTATGAGTTTCATGGAGTTTGGGTTATGGCTGGGTTTATAAATTTTTATGATATAAAAGATTAGAAATTGTTATTACTTAAAGATGGGCCAAAAAGTTTATAAGAAATCCTGTGTTCACATTTGTATTCATTTGGGGGAGTTAAAAGATGGTGCAAAAAAATGTTACTTTAAGCCTTGATGAAGAGACTTATAACCAATATAGGTTGTTTTGCAAAAAGAATGCTCTTGCATTATCAAGAAGTGTTGAGGTGTTTATGGAAGAAAAAATAAAAAAAGAGGAGAAATGAACCAAGAACTTTTATCAATAAACCAAGCATCGCAATGGGCGTCTAATTATCTAGACAGGCCTGTAACTACCTCTAATATAAGCTATTTGATTCAATATGCAAGAATAAAGAAACATCTTGATTGTGAGAAGAATGTAAAGGTGGATATTGGAGAGTTAAAAAAATATTATGATGAGCATTTAACTAAAAAAATGTCTTGGAAAGATAGGCTCGGGGATGATTTAAACTGGGATTTATCTTTTGCACATTTAAGAGAGTTTGATACTACCAAGCATGTGCATAGATTACACCCCTATAAGGGCAAGTTTATCCCACAGCTAGTAGAATACTTTTTAGACACCCATATTAATAAATTCAAGAAAGAGGTTTTCTTCAAACCCGGAGATGTGGTTTTAGATCCATTTATGGGAAGTGGGACAACCCTAGTTCAATCATCAGAATTGGGCCTGCACTCTATTGGCATAGATGTTTCTGAATTTAATTGCCTAATCTCAAGAACAAAATTAGATAACTATGAATTGTTTAAGTTAGATCATACTTTAAAAGAGGCTATGAAGCGTACATTTGGGTTTAGCGGCCAGAGTTTTAACAATGATTTTGACTGGGAGTTAAAAGAGAGGTTAAATGAATTTAATAAAAAGTATTTCCCAACACCAGAATTTAAGAATAGGGTTGAAAAAGGGGGAGTAAATGAGAACCAGTATGGGGCTGAGAAACTTAAGCAATTTTTGAATGAGAATAAAGAGTTTTTTGAGGGAAACGGAACAAGGGATAAGACAATCCTTCTTGATGAAAAAGAGATGGGCAGGTTTCTGGCTAAATGGTTTTCAAAAAGAGTAAAACAAGAATTGTTTTATTACCTCAAGCAAATTGAAAAAGAGAGGGATGAAAAAGTAAAAGATGTTATGAAGATTGTCTTAAGCAGGACTGCGAGGTCGTGCAGGGCAACTACTCATTCTGATTTAGCCACTTTAAAAGAGCCTCAGGCAGGGCCTTATTACTGCGGGAAGCATAAAAAAATCTGTACCCCATTAAATACAATTACCCCTCATTTAAGGAGATATACTTATGATACAATTACAAGGCTAAACAAGTTTTCAAAAATAAGAAAAA
>DATDYH010000031.1:0-5370 GCA_035289045.1 Candidatus Nanoarchaeia archaeon | reverse complement strand
TCCTGTACCAGGTCCTGGGAGCTGATATTTGCCAGGGAAGAGATTTCAGCTATTGTCAGGAATCTTCCGGTAGTGAACAGGACAGCTTCTACTTGCTTTGTTACATCATCCATGTTAATAAAATAGGGGGGATGTTTTTAAGCCTTGTGGGCTAGAAGAATTTTCTTTTCCAGAGCAGGAATACACAAGTGATTGTTATTACAAAGGTTATGCCCATAACAATTGCAAATGCAAATGGGGACTTGTCAAAAGGAAGATCGATGTTCATGCCATAAACACTTGCTATTAATGTTGGGAGTGCCAGGATAACTGTTAGGGAGGTGAGGAATTTTATTGTTACATTAAGGTTGTTGGAGATTATTGAGGCAAATGCGTCAAGTGTGTTGCTTAAGATGTTTGAATATAAGTTTGCCATCTGCAATGCCTGCTTGTTCTCGTCAATGACTTCGTGGATTAAATTCCTGTCTTCTGCTGTTTTTAATGTGATGAACCTGTTTTTTGTGCCCTCTTTTGCAATTCTCCTAATTAGGACTAAGTTGGACCTTAAAGAGGTGTCAAAATAAACAAGGTTTTTTTCCATCTCAAGAAATTCCATTACTACTTTATTACTCTGGGTTTTTTCAAGCTCTGATTCAAGAGTGTACATTTTTTCCTGGATGGCTTTTAATGCGTCAAGGTAGAATTTTGTTGAGGAGAGAAATAACCTGAACACAAACTGGGTCTTCCTGAACTGGAAGTTCTGCCTTTTGATGTCATCAAATACCTGGGTTTCAAAAAATGAGATTGTTGCAATCATGGAGCCTGTTGCAAATATGCCTACAGGGCAGACTGCCTGCTTTACATCTTCCTTGTCTGCGCTGCAAGGCACTCTCAAAGTTATAAATGTCAGGTTATCAAGCTCCTGGAGCGAGGGAAGCTCTTCTATGTCTTTTAATGATTCAATGAACTCATCTGGAATCTTTATGAATTGCTTTAACTTATTGAGCTCTTCAGCTGTTGGTGAGATGAGATTAATCCATGATTTTGGCTCTGGCCTGGTTAGCCTTTCCAGCTTTTCCTGAGAATGCCTGAGGATTTCAATCATTTGGACTTAAAAGTTATTATAGATATTTAATTGTTTTGTTTTAACCTGGCAAGAGATTTAGGAAATCCTGAACCTTAGCAATGCTGCAAAGCCTCCAAGCTCTTTTAATTGCTGGCCTTCCTGGGAATCTAAAGATATGATTTCCACTCTTGAAGAGGTTTTGTCTGCCATGTCTGTGAATGCTTCTATTAAATACCCTTCCAGGCCTTCTGAGAGGAATAATAAGTCAACAGCCCCCATTTCAAGAGCCTGCTGGACTTCTTCTTTGCCATAAGCGACTTTTTCAGGCTCTTTTGCCAATGCTGTGAATAACCTCTCCATGAGCTTTTTTTCCTTAATAACTTCCACTTCTGCCAATAAATCCTGGGATTTTTCAACAAGCTCTCTTAAGCCAAAATCTCCTGTATATGAAAGGTCTTTTAAGCCAAGGACTTTTTTCTTGACTTCATTATTTAAATAAGCGCCATCAAAAAAAGTTTCCTTTGTTGGGCCTGGGCCTCCGATTAAGATGCCTTTTATTGCAGGCTTGTTAAGGAATTCCTTGTTTGCTGCCTCTGCTATTCTTTTGTAGAATTCATGTGCTGCTATTTCCCTTAATCTTGCGAATCTGGCCTGAGATTGTCCCCCGGCCTTGATCTTTCCTGGAACTCCTGAGGTCATAGACATGATTTCTGTTATTGAGGTGCCTTTTAAGATGCCAATATTTGCCTCCCTGTTGTCAACAACTATTAAGCCATATGCTTCTTTTACATCAAGCATCTCCTTTAGAATGTCAAGCACAAATGCCTGGTCGCAACGGTATAACCTTGTTTTTACTGGCTCCGGAGGCTCGATTGAGAATATTTCAATGTTTACCTTGCTTTCTGATTCTGAGATGTTTCCTGAGAAAGCTGCCAGCCCATTCTTTGGGGTTGCTTTGAAAAGCTTTAAATGCCTAATCATTCTCTCCAGGGAATCAATAACTCTTTTCCTGTTCTCTTTTGATTTTATGTTCTCTGCGGTTCCTTGTTCCTGCTGGAGATGCTGGATGATTTTTACTAATTCATAGCCTGCTGGAATATAGACTGAGACAAGCTCTGTGTGCCTGCCCCTAATTATTTCCAATTGCCTGATGAATTTTTTTAACCTTGTTTTTTCCTTGCTGTCCATGTTTAGTTTTTTTATTCCCTAACCTTAATGTTCTTGCAGCTGGAGCTTCAGCTCTTTGCCAAATGAGATTTCTGCATTAGCAGTTGATTTTAAATCTGCCATCAAAGAGGGGTCAAATAGCTTTGCATAGTTTTGGGGCAATTGGAGCAAAACAGGCTCTTTTAATGACTTGTTGTGCTGGGTTTTGAACATCCTCACTTGCCTGACAAGAGAGATGAACTCTTTACCTGCTTCTTCAAGCTTTTTGTTTTTTGGCTGTTTTTCATATTTTGGCCATGTTGATAGATGGATGCTTTGCGCTTGTTCATGCCTGCTAAAAAAGCTCTGGTAAAGCTCCTCAGTTATATAAGGGGTGATTGGTGCCCAGAGCTTTAAGATTGCCAATAATGAAGTGTATAAAGTGAATTTTGCTGATGCCTGCTGCTGCTTCCCCCTTTGAGCGGGGTTGTAGAGCCTGTCCTTGATTATTTCCATGTAAAAATCGCAAAAAGTATTCCAGAAAAAATCATCAACAGCTGCTCTTGCGTGCTGGTAATCATAGTCATCAAAGGATGCTGTGCAGGATTTAATTAAGGAGTTTAGCATGGAGAGCATCCATGAATCAATGGTTTCAAGCTTCGCTGGTTTTTTTGGGGTGCAGTCCTGAAGATGGATTGCTGAGAACTTTGCTGCATGCCATAGTTTTGTAATTGTTTTCTGGCCTGTGACAAGACCTTTCTCCTGGTATGCAAGGTCCTCGCCTAATTTGCTGCTGGATGCCCAGTATCTTAATGCATCTGCTGAGTATTGCTTTACAATGTTCTGTGGTTCTATGATGTTGCCCTTGCTCTTTGACATTTTCTCTCCGGATGATGGGTCAAGAACCCAGCCAGAGATAATTACATCCTTCCATGGATTCTTTTTATAGTGCAACTGGGATTTTACTAATGTATTGAAAAGCCAAAAAGAGATGATGTCATGAGCCTGGGGCCTTAAGCTCATTGGGAAGAGCTTGCTTTTTAATTTTGGAACCAGGCTTGTTGCAATTTCCGGGGTTAATGATGAGGTTGCCCAGGTATCCATAACATCTTTTTCCGGGATGAAGTGATTATTATTGCATTTTGGGCATGCTTTGATTAATGGCTTGTCAACCAGAGGGTCAACTGGCAGCTGGGACTCATCTGCCAGAATTTCGTGATTGCAGTTGCTGCAATACCAGACCGGGAATGGAACGCCAAAGTACCTTTGCCTTGAGATGCACCAGTCCCACTGCAAGCCCTTAATCCAGTTATCAAGCCTGTTTTTCATATGTTCTGGATACCAGCTTAATTGCGAGCCTGCTTTAAGAAACTGGGCTTTTAAATCAAGATATTTTATGAACCACTGGCTTGTATTGAGGATTTCAATCTCTGTTTTGCATCTTTCATGAACATTTACAATATGCTTTATCTGTGTTTGTTTTGTTATTAATCTCTGATGCTTTAAGTCTTCGGTAATGTTTTTTCTTGCCTCTTTTATTTTTTGGCTGCAATATTTTCCAGCTAACCCAGTCATTAAGCCCTGCTTATTGATTGCAATTTTTAAAGGGAGCTTGTGGGCAAGGTACCATGCTGCGTCAGAAACATCCCCGAATGTACAGCACATTACAATGCCTGTGCCTTTTTCCATGCTGACCCTTTTATCTTTAAGAATAGGAACCTCCTGATTGAATAATGGGACAATTGCTGTTTTTCCTAACAAATGCTTGTGCTGTTTATCATCGGGGTGGATGAAAACTGCAACGCATGCTGGAAGAAGTTCTGGCCTTGTGGTTGCTATGATAACCTCTCCACCTTCTTTAATCTTAAACTTTAAATCATTAAATGTTGATTCCAGTTCCCTGTCTTCCATCTCAACCTGAGCAATTGCTGTGTGGCATTCCGGGCAGAAGATTGTTGGGGCTTCTTTCCTGTACTCCCTGCCTGCTTTGTAAAGCTGAATAAAAGAGTTTTGGGAAATTTTTTGGCAATGCTTGTTGATTGTTGTATAAAACAAGGAGAAATCACAGCTCATCCCTATGCGTTTCCAGTCTGATAAATATTTGGGCCTGAAATTGTTATCCAGCTCGTTTAAGCAGAGGTTTACAAACTCCTGCCTTGACATCTGGGTTGCTTTTACATGTTTTTCTTTTTCAATCAGCCTTTCAGTTGCCAGGCCATTGTCATCTGTGCCAAAAGGGTAAAACACATTATAACCCTGCATTCGCTTGTATCTTGCAATAAAATCCTGCTGGGAATATGAGAATGCATGGCCCATGTGCATTTTTCCAGAAACTGTTGGCGGTGGTGTGTCTATTGAGTAGATTGGCTTTTTGCTGGATGCCTGGAACTTAAAGATTGCGTGCTGCTCCCAGAACTTTTGAATCCTGATTTCTGCTTCTTCTGGGTTGTAATTATCTGCCATATAGGGGTGTTTTTAGCAGGGTATTTAAAATTGTTGATTAAAACAATGGGCTTGTTTTTGTCAGCTTTATCGTTCTTATTGCTTGTTTAATTGCCTGCTCATAATCTTTCTTGATTAATGCCTCTGCTTGTTTTGCAATTTTTCTTGATTTTAACAGCTTAAACTCCCTTACTCTCAGCCTGGAGTATTTTCTTAAGATTAAGGCTTTTAGTATTATGGCTCTTAACTTGTATGGTTTTTTGAAGCCTGCAACTAATCTTGCAGATTTCAATGCTTTTTTCATTTTTTTGAGAGGCATCTTTGTTGCATCTGAAAGGTATAATGCCAGTTTTTTTGTGCTGACTGATTTTATTGAGCTTTTGATTATTCTTGCTATTTCCGGATGCTGCCTGTCAATCAGCCTGTCAAGAGCTATTTCTATATAGCCTTCTGCTGTTGTGGGATGGAGGTTAAATTCCCTTGCGAGAATAGCTGCTTTTGGATAAACATAGAGTTTGTGAAGATGCTTGTCAATGGCTACATGGAGCTTGATGCCTTTGATAAACTCCTTATGCTCTTTAGTTTTTCCAAGTGCTTTAATAAAAGGGCTCATCAGCTTATGCTTTTTGACCTGGATTAGCAAATGCGTTACATCGGGAAAGATAGAGCCTGTTATGTAATTAGGGTTGGCAGCATAATGCAGGACAATATAGACATGACAGACTGGATATGGCATG
>DATDYH010000030.1:0-2643 GCA_035289045.1 Candidatus Nanoarchaeia archaeon | reverse complement strand
TTATAGCTTGATGTTACTGAGAAATTTGACCAGTCAAAGCTTACTGGCATGCTCTGGAATGGGTAAATCATGATTGAGTAGTTTCTGTCTGATGGAACATAGACGACTGCGGAGTATGTATTTGAGTTCATCTGCTCTGCTACTGGATAGCCAAGCTTGGTGTCTTTAACCTGGTAGGAAAAGTTAATGTATTGGCCTGAGGAGTTAATTGCTGTTAAGTTAATTGTGCCTGCTGGCTGGAGGAAGAAATTTGTGCTGCCCATCTGGTCATACATCATTGCAGGGAATGTTGGAAGAGACTTGCCAACATAATCCACAAAACCAGCACTATAAGTTGTGTTTGTATGGGTAAGAACTGGCTGGAACATTCTTGTCGGGTCTGTGCCATCTACTGTAAGGTTAAACCAGCCTGATGCATTGGTTGTTGATGAGTTGTAACCCAAGACAGAAAATCCCTGGACAGAACGAACAGTTACATTTATTAGTGAATTATTCAGGGGAAGGCCATTTACATCCCTTATTGTGCCATTTATTTCTGTTGCTAATGCTGATTTTAATGTTATTGCAAGAAGTAAGATTCCGATAAATAAGATTAACACTCTTTTTAATGCCATGGTTGGATTTTGAAAATATGTTTGAATATATAAACCTTGCTGATTTTTTGATTTGAATTTTTTAAGCCTTTAATGCTGCTAAATTGATGTGCGTAACATGTTTAATGCAGAACACGACAGTTAAGACAGCAAACTATATAAGCATAGGCTGATTTCTATTGTTAATGGTTTTAGAATCTTTAATCGGGCCTGCTAAGGCTGAGAGACATCCTTATTGGCTGCTGGTATATGGGTTGATTTATGCGAGTTTTGGCATCCTTCTTGCTTTATGGGTATTTAAGAGCCAGGCGAGCATGGTGATGGTGTTCCTTACTGTTTTTGCCTGCATGCCCCTGGTTTACAGGACTTTAAAATACGAAGAGAAAAAGGATATGAGGAATCTGAAAGAAAAAGTCCTGATTAAGGAGCATGGGAAGGCTTTGAAGTTTTTAATGTTCCTGTTTTTTGGATTTATACTTGCCTATACTTTATGGTTTGTTTTCATGCCCAAAGCTGGTGCTGAAAGCCTGTTTGATGTGCAGTTAAAGACTATTGAGACAATTAATGCCGGGGTGACTGGAAGGGCTTATGGCTTGGGGACTTTAATCCAGATACTTGCCAATAATGTTAAGGTGCTTTTGTTCTGTATCTTATTTGCATTTTTCTATGGTGCAGGGACTATTTTTATATTAACATGGAATGCCTCTGTGATTGGGGCTGCCATCGGGACTTTTGTGCATAATAAATTAGCTGATTTTGGGAGCTATTTTGTTGTAATACCTATTGCTTTAATGAGGTATATGACTCATGGGGTGTTTGAGATACTTGCTTATTTTACAGCTGGATTAGCAGGGGGGATAATTTCTGTTGCTGTTATTAACCATGATGTTGACAGCCAGAGGTTCAGGCATGTTTTGGTTGACAGCCTTGACTTATTGCTGCTTTCTATTGGGTTGTTGATTGTTGCTGCCCTGATTGAAGTGTATATTACTCCGGTGTTTTTCTAGATGTTTAAACCCTGTTAACCAGAGAGAGTTCTAATTGCCTGAATTGTCTTTTTTCTTCTTTAGCTCTTCTTTTTGCTTCAACCTTTTCTAATCTCTGGAGCTTTTCTATGATAGCCTGCCTTGTTCTTACTGGATAGCAAGAGCTTTCCTGGTTTCTGTATTGGCATGCTCTTGGATTTTCTACTGGTGTTAATCTCTTAAATGCTACTCCTTGATTGCATACTTCAGCTTCAAGCTTTCTTGGGGGGTAATATCCCGGATAGCGGATTTGAAGATAATACTCACATTCATCGCAATTTTTTGTTCTGCCTTTATAGTTGCCATCCCAAACACTTGCCATAATAATCTAATAAAAGAAAAAAATATAAATTATTCCAAAACAGCAATTTCCTGCTCAGAACCCTTAACTACCTTAACTAGGTTCCAGTCTAATTTTATTAACTGCTTGATTGCTGGATTATTTGTGTTAAGCTTGTAGAGGTCTGACTTGCCAACCCTCCTTGTTTTTACAACAATTCTGTTTTTCTCCAGTTTTGGCCAGAAAGCCTGCAGGGTTGAATAGCTGACTTCTGAATTTCTTGCTATTGCTGTTAATGGATAGTCAAATAACTGGAAGGTTATTAAAAAGTCCAGTACTTTCATTACAGGATTGTTTCCAAAGATTTCTAGGAATATTGTTTCTTGTTTCATGGTTCTTGGGATTAAGTTTTAGCTATTATTCCAGCACAGCCTTGATCCTTCTGACCCCTGAGGAGACTGCTTCCTCTTTCAAGATTCTGAACTTTCCTAATTGGGCTGTATTTTCAACATGAGGGCCTGTGCAGAACTCTTTTGAGAAGCTGCCTATTGAGTAAACCCTCACTTTTTCAGGGTATTTCTGGTCAAAAAAGTGAAGTGCTCCGGTTTTCCTTGCCTGGTCAAGAGGAAGCTCTTTATAGGTTATTTCAATAGCCTGGCTTATGTTTTCATTAACAAGGGCTTCAACTTTTTTAAGCTGCTTCTCTGAAAGCTTTTCATTATTGGAGAAATCAAACCTTAATCTC
>DATDYH010000029.1:0-6246 GCA_035289045.1 Candidatus Nanoarchaeia archaeon | reverse complement strand
TAATCAGCTTCCACTACCAGAAGCAATAAATTTAAATAATTAGCCAAAATCCCTTACCATATGAGAATTACAATTTGCGGAAGCGTAAAATTTGCTGGAAAACTTGTCGAAGTTTATCATAAGGTTAAAAGATTAGGGCATGAACCAATGATGCATAAGGATATGTTTGGTATTGCCGATGGCACTGCCAAAGAGCTGATTGAAGGTATATCTCTGAATCATGCAGAGACTAAAAGAAAGCACAATTTTATCAAATGGTGGCATAATTGTATCAAAAGTGGAGACGCCATACTTGTTTGTAATTTTGATAAAAATGGAATCCAAAATTATATAGGGGGAAATACCTTAATGGAAATTGGCTTTGCTCATGTCAACAATAAAAAAGTTTTTCTGCTCAATCCTATTCCTAAAGAAGTCTCATATTCTGATGAAATAGAAGCAATGACTGATATTGTTCTTAATGGGGATTTAAGCAGAATAAGATAAGGCTATCTGTTTTCTTTATGGACATGTTACAAGTCCCTTGGACTTTAACATTTGTTCACCATAAGTGAACACTACAAAGTTTTTCTTTTACAAAAGAAAAAGGTTGTTATTATACTCTTCTTCCCCTTCTAAAATGCTTCTTCCTGCACCCATCATGCGGCACAGGCGTAACATCCTCTATGATTCCGATTCTGAACCCATCCCTGCTTAAAGTCTTTATTACAGCCTGTGCACCAGGCCCAGGGCTTGCAGGCCCATTATGCCCTCCAGGAGCCCTTATTTTAACATGCAGGGCATTTATTCCAGCATCTCTCGCAGCCTGGGCAATTAATTTTGTAGCATTCATTGCAGCAGTAGGGCTGCTTTCCAGCCTGTGGGTCTTAACAACCATGCCCCCAGAAGCTCTTGCAATGGTCTCGCTTCCGGTAATGTCAGTAATATGGATTATAGTATTGTTATAGCTTGCATAAATATGGATTATCCCCCATTTATACACTCTGGTATCCTGCATTCTTGGACTTCTTCTCGGTTCCATCTTGTTTCACTCTGTTTTCTTTTTTTCCGATGTTTTTTCTTTTACAAAAGAAAAAAGCTCCTTCTTTGTTCCATCTTAATTATTTGCCCTCTTCTCCTTTATTTTTATCCTGCTTCTTCCATGCCTTTCCAAAAGAGCTTTTCCCAGCATGTGTTTTCATTCTCATTCTCTTTATTGCCCTTTTCTTGTCAGCCTCTCTCTTCTCATCTTTTTTCTCTAAAATTTCCTTCTCTCCCTTATCTTTGGCAATATCCCTTTTTAATTCAATCCTCTCAGGATGCTCTTTGTCTGACAAGCTTGATTTTGGAATAAAGCCAATCTTGCCCTGTTCATCCATGCTCACTAAATGGGAAGGCGCATCAACAGGCTTGCCACCTATTGCAATATGCCCATGCACAATAAACTGCCTTGCCTGCTTGGCTGTCCTTGCTAATCCGCTTTTATAAACCAGGGTCTGCAATCTCCTGTTTAGCACATCCTCAAATTTAATGCCCAAAACATCACCCAGCCCTGCTCCTGATTTTAATAACCCAAGCCTCACCAATTTTGTTAACAGCTGCCCAGATTCTTTTTTTGACTGTTCATTTCCCCCAACAGATAATTTCTTAGCCTGAAGAGTAGCATTCTTTAAAACACTTCTTGCTCTCCAGACCTCCTTTTTATTCTTCAGCCCATAAGCCTTTACAATCTCATTCTCTTCAAGAATCCTGGCTCCCTGCCATGGATGGCTTGGGGTGTAATATTTCTTCCTTAATTTTCTTGGGTCTCCCATCTTAATTCTTTTTCCCTTATGCTTTTTCTTTTCTTATGTTTTCTTTTTCCCTGAAGGCTTTTCCCTAATGTTTTTTCTTTCCACCGTTTTTCCGTGAACGCTTTTCCCTAATGTTTTTTCTTTCCTGAAGGTTTCTTTTTTGTAAAAAAGAAAGCTTCCCTGAAGCCTTTTTCTTTTACAAAAGAAAAAGGCTTCGCTTACTTTTTTCCACCATCTTTTTTATCTGCAGCTGCTTTAGCAGGCTTTATTGTAGCAGCTTTGGCAGCAGCCATCTTTGCTGCTTTTTTCATAACCCCAACACTTCTTCCCCCTCTAAAGTGAGCTCTTGTTCTCTGCCCTCTTACAGGCAGCCCTTTCGCATGCCTTAATCCCCTGTTGCTCTTGGTTTCCTGCATTCTCTTAATATCAAAGCCTCTTACAAACTGAACCTGCGCCCCAACAATATGCTTGTCAGTCCCCTCCTCAAAATCCTTTCTCCTGTTTAACAACCACTTTGGCAGGGCTTTATAATTTAATAACACATCCTCAAGTTTCTTAATATCTCCTTCATCAAGCAACCCTGTTTTTTTATCCCTATTAATCCCAGAGCTCTGGCATACAGCATTAGCAAACATAAAACTAACCCCTTTAATCTTCCTTAAGGCATTATAAACATTCTTATTCCCATCTAAGTCAACATTTGCAACCCTTACAATCTGCCTTAGTTTTTGTTCCATTCTTAGTAAATTGTTAAAGAAGCCCTTTTTAAACCTTGTTGTTTTTTCAGTATCTCCGAAGCATCCTCGATATTTCCCCCAAAAACCATTTTATTTAGCTGTTTTTTTACAAATTTCATGCTCTTAGCATGAAATTTAATCATAAATCCTGTTAACCCCCCCAATACAAGTTTCCTTTTTTACCAGATTATAAAAAGGTAGTCATAAAGATGAGCTAAGCTCTTCAATAGCTTTCTCATGGTTTACATGCATTATCTACCATTTCAATAATACCTCTTTCTACCTCCTCAGCCTCTCTTTTGCTTACCTCTGGGAAAAACTGAGAGATTATAGTCGGTTTCATTCCAATAATTTTTACCTTTCCACTCTCTTCTATCACATTAATTTTGCAAGGCATACAAAGAGAGATTAACCTATTTTTATTCAGGAATTGATTTGCATATTTGCCAGAGCATATCTCAATTATTTTCAACGGTTCTTGTTTAAACCCTTTTGCTGCTAACCTCTCTTTTACATCATAAATCTGGAACAAAACCCAGCCTTTCTGTTCAACTGCTTTCAAAACTGAAACAACTGCTTCATCAAAGCTCTTTTCTGTTTCAACAATATATGCAAAATCCTCTTGTTTCATTTTTCACATCCTCCAAATCATTTTTTGGCTATGAATAGCCTGAATACATCAAATAATGCAAGATTTTCTTCTTTTATGATTTTCATGCCGGAATTAATAATATTCTGTTTAGTGTTCCTATTAATGTTTGCGCCCATTAAAAATCTTGTTATTGGGTTACATGCCTGTTCCATTAATGCAATCACCTGGTTTTTGCTTAATACATGTTCAATCATGACTAATTTGCCTGTTGGCTTTAGAACTCTTCTTATCTCTTTTAAGCCTTTAATCGGGTTTGGAACCGAGCAAAAAACACAACTTGTTACCACATGATCAAAAGCATTATCTTTAAAATTAAGATTCTCAACATCCATTTGTTGCAGGGTGATGTTCTTCTTGCCAGATTCGGCTAACTTACTATGCGCTTTCTCTAACATTTTTTCAGAAAAATCAATCCCCATAACTTTTGCTTTTTTATCATAACATTCTATACTCTTTCCTGTGCCTATGCCAATCTCCAGAATGTTCCCGGTTAGTGGAGAGAAAAATTGTTCCCTCCAATTGGCAAGCCATAGTTTTTCAGCAAATTTGCTATGTGCATCATATACTCTTGCAATACGATTATACTTTTCTTTGCTTTTAATAGTTCTATTCATGGCAACAGTTCCTTCTTCATTTCCTCAAATTGCTTTTTGTTATTCCCCCTTTGGCATATCTCCTCTTTAAAACATTAATCGGAGTTTCAGGTTCATTTGTTTTTCTTGTTAGTTTCTACATGGCCCCCGACATAAGCAGAAATCTCCTTAAGAGCCTTAGTAGTCCTAGCCCGATCATTTCCAGCCATGCTTGCTCCTCTTCCCATAAAAAGGGTAATGAAGAAAAATTAATAAGCTTATCTCAACCAGCAAAAGTCACTTGCAAACTCTTCATATCAAAACATTTCAGCAACAGGGTCCTGGTTTATTTATCTGCTGATTATGACTTTAGCCTTCTTGTTTTCATACTCTTTAGGCAAGATTATATGGCTCGCATTTCCAAAAGGTTTTATTTCCTTTTCAATCACCTCTTCTGGAATTCCAAGCTTTTTCATATTTTCAACTATTCCTTTTAAGTTCCTTTCAAGGCTTGCTAAACACCCTTGAACATCTTCAGGCGTTACACTTTCCTTTAGGCCCACTTTAAATCTTTTGGCCATGCTCTAAAGTATATACATTAGTATATAAAGCTTTGGTTAAGTAGTATATACATTTGTATAGAAAAACCTTTATAAAAGTGTTAAGATACTAAGGTTATACATCATATGCTAGGGCGTTCATCCAATGATGATTTGGGTGGGCAAACTAGGATTCGGTCATTATTTGACCCTTTGGTGTAATTTTGTACTTCTTCTTAAGAAAAACTTCAATCTCTTCTTTGTTTATCTCTACATAGGTAGAAAACTTATTCTCTTTGTCTTTGTTCATAAGAAAAGCATACCAGTGGGCTTTTGAATTTTTAGGTAATTTCTGGTATCTGGGCTTCCCTATGTCAATACTCATATTCCTTTTCATTAAATCTGGAGAAAATAATTAAAATTATTGCAAATCAAAATAATGCCTTATAAGATCTATCTGGGTTTAACTTCCCTAAAAATCCTATCTCTACCATATCTATCTCCCTAATTTAGCTCCCGACAAACAGCTTATACTTGTCCATCCCTTTAAGTTCTTCAATAATCCTCTTGACAATCATCTTCTCAGGGTCAGGCATTAATTTAACTCTTGCTCTTATATCTTCAAAACCCTTAAAATCCCCTCCTTCCTTCCTTACTTCAAGCAGCTCCCACATATGCTTTTTCCCAATTCCAGGCAGCAGCTCAAGAGAGTGCATTCTCATGCTTATAGGCCCTGACTTGTTAAAGAATTCAATAAACCTGCTTTCATTCTTCTTAACCATCTCAGCAATAACAAACTCCAGCTCTGCCTGAGCTGTCTGCGTAAGCTTATTGTACTCAATTTTTCCAAAAATATGGTGAATCTCTTCTCGCTTGCCCTCACCAATATACACCTCCTGCATTGGCTGTAAGAAACATCCTTTTTTAGGTATTAACTCAAGCAGGATAAAATGAGTTTTGCCTATAGCCTGGGCTATTGCACTCTTCAGGTGCGCAGGCCTTGTATCGAATATATGCCCATTTGGCAGGAAATCCAATACTACTGCATACTCTTCCTTTGCTGATTGTAATACCATGTTCCTGATTAAAGTTTTTATTTGCCATGTAAAGCATCAAGTATTTTCTGCAAATCTTCTTGTTTTAAAGTAACATTTTCTCCGCTGAATATTAATCTTAATCCATCCAGCTCCTTAGGCATAATGTCAATTATCTTGATAATATGCCTCTCCCTTAACCTTGCAATTTCAAGTTTGTTAAGCTTTTCCTTAAGCTCATTGACTTTTTTCATATCTGCCTTGGTATACTGCGCCAAATATTCCATTGTCTTGTTCAGCCTTACAGGCAGCTCCTTTTCCTGGCCTTTAAGCTCTTTAAGCATCTCTCTTGCTTCAACCATGCTCAAAGGCACCTCATTTATGATTTCAATGCTTGTCATTTTCCACCTTAAACCCTTCTTAGATGAACAGGATGCACCACCATCATTTTTTCTTTCCCGCCATCTTTAATAACCACATTATAGCACCTTCCTTTTTTGCCAACAACTCTCCCATATTTTCCATGGTATCTTGGAAAATACATCCCTTTCTGAACACTTGGCTCAGCCTTAAGCAATACATTTTCATCAATCTCAAAACTCTCAAAATACCTGCTCAGGCTTAATTTCCCTTTCTCCCTTATGTTTTTCCTTAGCTTATGCCTGGTTTTCCTTCTAAACCCGCCAATGCGTTTTGTCATTTTACTCCATAATCCCCCTTAAGCATACCTTTCTCTCTACAACACTTTATAAAAGCTCTTTTATAAATGTTTCTAGAAGCCCAAATAATACCCAATTAACCCCTAAGAACTATTCAAAGCCTTGTTTAAAGCACTATCAAGGGCAAAAAACAAGTTAAAATCAGTAACCTCAAAATGCTTTGGCTCATTTCCAATAATAGTTTTGACCTGCACCTCAAACTGGCTGTTATGAATCATTTT
>DATDYH010000028.1:0-2167 GCA_035289045.1 Candidatus Nanoarchaeia archaeon | reverse complement strand
GCAACAAGAATAGTTGAGGTTCTGCTAAAAGCTGGAAAAGAATATGTTGCTTTAATGCATGTGCATAAGCAGGTTGATGAAAAGAAAATAAAGAGTGTTATTGAAAAAGAGTTTATTGGCAAGATTAACCAGCTTCCTCCTGTAAGAAGTGCTGTCAAAAGGCAGCTTAGGCAGAGAGAGGTTTATTACCTGGATATTTTGGAGATTGATGGGCAAGAAGTGCTGTTTAAGGTTGGCTGTGAAGCAGGTACTTATATCCGTAAATATATCCACGATATTGGTTTAAAGCTTGGGTGTGGAGCGCATATGGCCCAGTTAGTAAGGACAAAAGCAGGGCCTTTTAATGATAAAGACTGGAAATCTTTGCATGATTTAAAGGATGCTTATGAATACTGGAAAGAGGGAGATGAGAAAGAGATAAGAAAAATAATTCTGCCTGTTGAACATGCTGTCAGCCATCTGCCTAAAATTTGGGTTGTGGATAATGCTGTTGACAGCATCTGCCATGGGGCTGACTTGAGCATGCCTGGAATAGCAAAGTTTAATGATTTTAATGAGGGTGATGTGATTGCTATAATGACTTTAAAGGACGAGCTGGTTTCTTTGGGGATTGCTGTTGAGGATTCTGGGGTGATTATGAAAAAAGATAAAGGGAGGATTGTCAAGAACCATAAGGTGTTTATGGGGAGAAAGATTTATCCGGGGTTTAAGATTAACTAAAAAATCTTTCTACATCTCTCCAGCCAATATCTGGCCTAAACTGAAGGTTGTTGCCCTCAATATGAATGTGGGAGATGGCTGCATATGCTTTTTCCCTTGCATCAGGAAGATTATCTGCTGATGCTATAATGCTAAATAACCTTCCGCCGTTTGCATAGAATTTTCCATCCCTTATTGAGATTCCTGCCCCTAATAGGTTTATTCCTTCCATTTTTAATACACCTTCAAGGCCATGAATGCTTTTTCCAGTTACCTGAGAATAATCATTTGGATAGCCGCGAGACGCGCCTACAACACATACTCTTGATTTTGCATCTTGTTCAATGTTAATGCTGGCTAGTTTTCCCTGAAGGCAGGCTTTAATTAGTGTTAGATAATCTGTTTTTAGTGAGGGCAGGACTGCCTGGCATTCTGGGTCTCCCCATCTGGAGTTGTATTCTATGCACACTGGCTGCTCCTTAACAACCATCCCCCCAAGATAGAGCATGCCTATGTAATTAATCCCCTCATTTCGCATGCCATTAATTGCTCTTGCAATAAATCTTTCTTCAATATTTCTGGTAAAGGGGGTGGTTACGATTGCTGGGGAGATTGCGCCCATGCCTCCGGTTTGGTCGCCTTCATCAAAGGTTAAAGCAGGCTTATTATCCTGAGCTGATTTGAATGTAATGTAAGCTTTTCCATCACTCATTGCGTAATAAGAAAATTCCTCTCCTTGTAATCCTTCTTCAATTAAAAATACCTTTCCAGATTCACCAAAAGAGCTCATTTTTTCAATGTTGCTTAGTGCTTTATCTAAACTTCCGGATTTTAATGCCCCTTTCCCAGAGCATAATCCTGCTGCCTTAACATATAATATTGCTTCAGGATTGCTTTCATAGACCTCTGATACATACTTCTTTGCCTTAGGCTCTTCATCAAAATGATGGAAGTTTGGATGCGGAAGTTCATACTTAGACATAAATTCACGAGACCATCTTTTATCCCATTCTATTCTTGCTGCCTGTTTTGTCGGGCCAAAAACAGAAAACCCATTTTGTTGTAGCAAATCAACAGTGCCTGCTGCTAATGCATCATCCTGAGCAACATCTATTAAATCAGGCTTATATTTTTCAGCTAATGCAAGTATTGAACCTGGATTTGTTAAACTACAAGAATCATCGCAGAGGACTTGTTTTTCCCTTTGATAAGCGATGAAATCATTTCCCGGGGCAACAATTATTCCTTCTACTTCAGTGCTTTGCTCATAAGCCTGAGAGATTGCGTGCTCTCTAGCTCCTTTGCCTATAATCATGACTTTTATTCCTTGTGCCATTTTTTTAGTGTTAATATTCCACCTGATAAATAGCAAGCCAGCATTCTTTTGAATTCTTTATTTCAGCCATGGTCTTTAAGAATTTTAATACCTGGTCTGGGCTGATTTTCTTATCAAGCTTTTTATTGTATT
>DATDYH010000027.1:0-11889 GCA_035289045.1 Candidatus Nanoarchaeia archaeon | reverse complement strand
ATCTGCTTTAAATGCTGATGACTGGGGTGTTAATAAGCAGAAGCATAGCTCATAGAAGTAATCTTCTTTTTTGATTTGCTTGAACTGGTTAAGCCTTTGCTGGATTATTGGCTGCTTTTTTTGATACTCCTCTTGAATGTTCATAATACAACAGAAACTGATTGGTTTTTATAATTATCCTGTTGATAAAATTAGATTGGATAAACCTAGGGTAGAAAGGTGGCTGCGTATTCAATGGCTGCTAATGGTGCTTGAGGTGAGCCTCTTACTGGGTGGAGAACCTGAATTCCATCAAGCGCTTTTAAGCCCTCTAATGCCTTGGTTTCAAAAACTGCCAGCCTTAAAACCATGGGCTTAGTCACAAGCTGCCATGGGTTGCTGATGCTACTTATTATTGATGTGCGGGTGTAATCCCCAATATCTGGGTCAAACACTTCTTCATCTTCATGGCTAAGAGCTTTTCTAAAGCTCTGGTAGCTTAAAAGTTCAGCTTCTATGGCATGCCTAAGGCTTGGATAGGGTTTAAGGGCATGAAAACAAGGAAGATTTCTGTATAGACTAACCTTGGTGAATTCCGGGGATGCGGGAAAAGGGTCGTCTATATAATTATAATTTTGTTCTCCAGACCTTAACATTAATGCTCTTGTCATTAAAGCAAGAAGAGTTGCTCCATCTCTTCTGTGAAATGTGCAGAGTGTAGTGCCTGGTATGACTTCTGATAGGTAATCAGGCTGGAAACCTGGGTGATTTGCCTGAACCTTTTGAAATAGTCCATTCCTTGCGCTTGTAGTAATCCCTTTTATCAAATTGGTATAACTTACGCCTAATACACTATGAGAGTAAGCTATTCTGTCTATAGATTGCTGGATTTCTTCTTTTGTGGTTGCTGATGCCATAAGCTGTAAAAGGCAGAAAATCTTAAAAGGGTATCTAGTGATAAAACCAAAAGACTTAAATACACATTTGTGTGTATAAATGTGTATGAAATTTATACTTAACAAAAAGGACATAATTGCTCTAAATGAGGGTTTTGAGGATGGAGGGCTGAGCAATGAGGCCAGCCTGGACTTTGCACTCAGCTATGCAGGAAAAACAGAAAACTGGACAAGAGCAATTGCTTTTATAACAAGAGCAATCTTAATAGACCATGTTTTTGGAGGGGGCAATAAAAGGACTGCTGCGTTGCTTATAAAGACTTATGCTGAATATGAGGGGCATGGAACTTATGACGATAAGCTAGTGAAAATGATTAGAGAGATTATTTTAAAAAATATAACCAATATTGAGAGAATAGAGGAGATGATTAAAGATGGCATCAAATAAGAGATTTTTAGGGCTTGCTGAAAGTATAAGGAAGAGGGATAAACAAGTGTTTGATACTTTGATGGAGTTTGAGAAGACTAAAAGAATAAGGACAAAAACAAGGATGAATTTTACTATTGACAGGGGTGTTGCTTCAAGATTCAAAAAGTATTGCAGAGAGCATGGCTATAACATGAGTTCCAAGGTTGAAAGGGCTATTAAAGGGGTTATTAAAAAAGAGTAAAAATTATTCTACTCTAACCATCAAAGTATCCAAATAAGTTTTTTGAAGCCTTAGCTCTGGTAAAAGCTTCTTACCCTCTGCTTCAAACCTCTGTAAGCCTGAATAAATTCCTGTAAGTATCTCCACTAATGAATCTCCAGCTTCCTCTTCTGTTCTCCCTATGCCTTCAATTGGTTCTCCAGATTTACTATCTAAAGAAGGTAAGATGTGAACAGCCCTGTAATGTTTGCCATCAAAAAGTTCATCTAATGCAACCTCAATAGGTTTCCTTAACTTATATCCTGGCACTTCTGAGATTTCTCTAAACTGTGCCACTACAGTATCATAGTCTCCATCACTATTCCCATATGCACTTGTTTGTTCCATTTTAACCCCCTAAATCACATGCTCTAGGTAAGTTAGAAAGTATTAAGAGGCTATCTACCTGGCTACCTTGATGTTTTTACACATATTTTCCTGCAATACCCTTCAATAGGGCATTTACTGCAGTGAGGGGAAACTGGAGTGCAGATTGCCTGGCCAAAAGGGACAAATAGCTTATTTGCTGCTCTCCAGAGATTTTTTGGGATGAGGTTTTTCAACTCCTGCTCTGTCTGCTCTGGGGTTTTGGTTCTTATTATCCCTAATCTGTTGAAGGTTCTGTTTACATGAACATCAACAGCTATTGCAGGCTTGTTGAATGCTGTTGCTAACACTAAGTTAGCTGTTTTCCTGCCAACTCCTGGAAGCTGGAGGAGTTCTTCAATTGTTTCTGGAACTTTGTTATTGAAGTTTTTTAACGCTGGAGGGAGCTTTTTTAGATGCCTTGCTTTTGTTTTGTAAAATCCTACAGGGTAGATTAGGTTTTCAAGCTCTTTTAATGACAGATTAGTTAAGTCTTGTATTTTGCTTATCCTGCTGAACAGCTTTTTTGAAGCCAGAGCTGTTGTGCTGTCTTTTGTCCTTGCTGAGAGTATTGTTGAGAGAAGTATTTTTTCAGGGCTGCTTGTCTGGATGCTTATTAATTCTGCTACAGGAGCATGGAAATCCTGCTTTTCCAGAATGCTGTAGATGTTTTTAATAGTTGCATCAGCCATAAACATGTTAAGCAGGATGCTTTGATAAAACTATCTGATAGAACAAGCGGATAAGCTGACTAGATTTTGCCAACCATGTCCAGCCCGGGTTTTAAGGCTTTGTTTCCTGGGTTCCAGTTTGCAGGGCAGGCTTGCTCACTATTTTTATAAATGTGCTGGGCCGCGTCTATTTTCCTTATGATTTCTGGAATGCTCCTGCCAAGAGAGTTATTATGGATCTCTATTGCCTTAAGGACGCCATTTGGGTCTATAAGAAATGTTCCCCTTAAGCTAACACCTTCTGATTCAATGTAGGTCCCATATTCCCTGCTTATGCTTCCGTTCTGGTCAGAGAGCATGGGAAAATTAACCTGCTTTACTGTTGGGGAGTCATCATGCCAGGCTTTATGGGAGAACACGCTGTCTGTGCTGATACTTAGGATTTCTACATTTTTCTCTTTCAATGCCTCATATTCTTTTGCAAGCTCGCCAAGCTCTGTTGGGCAGACAAAGGTGAAGTCTCCTGGATAAAAGAAGAGAACGACCCACCTGCCCTTGTAGTCACTAAGCGAGATGTTTTTTATATCATCTTCATGAAATGCCTTTGCTGTAAATCCTGGAGCAGGCTCATTGATTTTTACCATAGGATTTTTTTATGCCTTGCTATTATAAGCTTTTCGCTGGATAGGAAATAGCTGGGCTTTAGGAAGTGTTTTAAGGTTTTCTGTTGTTTAATAAGCATGGAAGAAGCTGAAAAAGGAAAGATTCTGGTTGTGGATGATAGCAAGGCTATACGGAGATTTTATTGTGGAATATTTCAAAAAAATTTTCCAGATTACAATGTTTTAGAAGCGGATAATAATAAACGAGCTTTACTTCTTGCAAGAAGAGGTGATATCTCTTTACTGATTACTGATCATGAAAGAGGTATTGAAGTAGAGAAGGGTGTTGACCTGGTTAGAGAGTTAAGGGATTCTGGGGCAAGTTATCCAATTCTGATGGTTTCTGGACATGTTCCCTTGAAGCTTAAACAAGAGGGAGTACTAGAACAGGGGGTTAGTGGCATTATTTACAAACCAGATATTTTTGATGATATATTTATTAAGATTATTGGGGAGTTTTTGGAAACTGGAAAGTCTGATACTTATGAAGCTTATTCCAGAGCTTAGGATTCTTGATTTGCTGGTTGGCTAAGCTATGTTCTTATGCTGGTTTTCGCGAGCAAAAAGAAGTATTTATAATTTTTTTGTTATTGTCTATAGGATGAGCATTAGAGCATGCCTTATGGGTGGGCTTAGCGAAGGGGAGAGACAGCTTATTTATGCAGAGTGGCTTATGGATAAGTATGAAAGCATTCGAGACAATTACCCTGAAAGGCATCCCTGTTACAGGGCTTTATTTCTTGGAGAAGCTGGATTATGCCTGCAAAGGGCAGGTGAGATATGTGGAGTGAAGGAACAGATTGTTGCACTATTCAGGGAGAGGCTTGATGGATTAATTGAAGAAGCGTTAAGCTTTAAAACAAGTGATTCTTCTTAAGTTGCATGAAGTGCGTTGTTACAGGCGGGGCTGGATTTATTGGCAGCAATCTTGTTGATGGGCTGCTAAAAAGAGGGGACATTGTTATTGTTATTGATGACCTCTCCCTGGGAAAGAAAGAGAATCTTCCTAAGCATAAGAATCTTGTTTTTCACAAGGAAACAATCTGCAGGAAGGATATTAAATCTTTTTTTTCAGGTGTTGAGGTTGTTTTTCATTTAGCAGCATTGCCAAGGGTGCAGTATTCTATTCAGGAGCCTATTAAAACAAATGAAGTTAATATTAATGGAACATTAAACTTATTGAATGCGTGCAGAGAGGCTGGAGTTAAAAGATTTGTTTTTTCTTCCAGTTCATCAATTTACGGGGACCAGGACAAGATGCTTTTAACAGAGAGCATGAAGCCCAATCCCATGAGCCCTTATGCATTGCATAAACTAACAGGAGAATATTACTGCAGATTATATAGCCTAATACATGGAATGGAAACCATTAGCTTAAGATACTTTAATGTTTATGGGCCAAGGCAGAGCCCTGATGGGGGTTATGCATGCTTAATCCCGAAGTTTGTTAAACTGGTTAATAATGGAGAGCAGCCTGTAATAAATGGTGATGGGGAGCAAACAAGGGATTTTACCTATGTTGGAGATGTGGTTAATGCCAATGTTTTAGCTGCAACCACTAAAAATAAAGAAGTTTTTGGAGAAGCTTTTAATATTGGTGCTGGGAGGAATATTTCTGTTAATAGGGTTACTTGTGAAATCATTAAGCTAAGCGGGAAGAGGATTAAAGCAAAATATGGGCATGCTGTGATTGAGCCAAAGCATACGCTTGCTGATTATTCAAAAGCTAAAAAATTTCTTGGCTGGGCTCCAAAGACTGGTTTTGAAGAGGGGCTGAAAAAGGCATATGAAGATATGACAAAGAGAAAATAATTGTTGGTTTACAATAAATCTTATATTCTAACTTCGCATGGTTGGAAATTATCAGGGCATAAGAAGCATGGCAGAAACAAACAAAGTGAGAGAAGGGCTAAGTGATATGGAAAGAGAACTGGAAAAGGGAAGTGCTTTGATTGGATCATTTCTTAGGAGGGTATATTTGGGAGAGAAGGAAAGAAAAGAAGCAGAGGCAAGGAGAGAGAAGAACAATAGGCTGTATCCTGTTGGGGCTATTTTACATGCATATTTAGGTGCAGACTTTGGTTATGTAAGAGTTGAGGACCCTGCAGCACTTAGAGAACATTTTAATCATGGATATTCAATCAGATACCCGGCAGCATCATATATTCCTGAAGCGAATAAGCCTGTTGAGGTTGAGCGGGTTGAGAGTTTTCTCTTAGAATATCCAGATACATTACTTGTTTACCAGCCTGAGGGCAATCATGGAGATGATATGCTTATACAAGATTATTTTCTTATACCTATTGGGAGCACTGGTGATAGGCACCCAAAAATTGTTGATAATCCAGAGTCTGAGATTGCTTCACTTGGACAACAAATTGAGCAGGTAAGAGAAAGGGCGAAAAAACATGAAGAAGAATTAAGAAATAGCCGTAGCACTCTTGAAAAATTGGCAGGAACTCCTCAGTAAACCTTAATCTTTAACACTTTTTTATAATTCTCCCTGCAATAATCCTGGGCTAGAAGGTGCTTGACAAAGCCTTCTGCTTTCCTGTGCTCTCTCTTAACCATGATATATGCCCTGCCCGCTTCCTCATGCAGCTCATGAGTATGCCATTTTGTGATGAATTTATTCAGGTTTTCCTTGTCATGCTTTAAAGGGCCGTAGTGCTTGCGGTGTTCAGGTAGCAGATGATGCTCAATAATAAACCAAGACTTTGAAAGTTCATGAAATTCCCAGCCAGAGTCTATAATGCTGAAGCCTGCTGCTTCCATCTTTGCTCTTAGGAAAGAGAATACTTTAAGGAGCTTGCAGCCAATAATGTCTTTCTTCCCCTCCAAAGGCTTAAGCTCTATATACAATAAATGATTAACTCCTGCTGATGCTTTTAAAGAGTGAAGCGAGAGTTCCTGCCTTTCAAAAAAAGCTGTTGATGGATTGTGGAGGAATCGCTTGCATAACTGGATGAACTTGCTGTATTTTTCTGCAGATAATGCTGCTGCTATGTTCCTTGTTTGCTGGACAGGGTCAATAACAACCAGATGATTATGCTTTGCCTCATTTAAATTCCTGATTGCTTCTTCTTTGTTTTTGTAATAGTTTTCAGGGTCAATTACCTCGCTTTGCTGCCATGCTGAAGCTGCTGTTATTAAGTTAAAAAATCCATTGTAATGGATTGTTAAGACTTCTAATAAATAACCTGAAAATCCCCGTATATAGGATTCTGCGCCATAGAGAGCATGAGCTTTTGTGAACTGCTTTGCCAACCTTACCTCATCATTGTGGTTGTGAATATTTGCCTTAACCCATTTAGCATGCAATGGGCTGACATCTGTTACATTTACTGCCTGGGAGGAATCTTTAATATCAAGAACAGGAATTAATTCAATTAAGTAGCCTTTGTACTGGAGCTGGAAATAATCTCTTGAGCCGTGGAGGATTATTGGGTTAAGAAGTTTTTTTCTGAGAATTTCTGAAAGGTTTTCATGCTTGTAGCGTTCATAAGGGAATTTTATGAAGAGGTCTATATCATGGTCGCCTGATAACCATGTGCCTTTTGCAAAGCTTCCACCTAATTCCGGGGTTAAATCATCAAGATTTGGGGCTAACTGCTTGAGGAATGAATGGACTGCTTTATTAGCTTTGCTTTCCTCCCATTTGCCTGGCTTTATCTTTTTTATTACAGTAAGCATAATGTTAAAAAGAGGATGGGTTATTTAAGCTTTTTTTATAATCTTATTTCTGGTTAATATTGAGTTTGGGATGAAAATAAGCTGGGTGCCTGAGAGGATGATTGTTTCTGTGGGCTTCATTTTGATAATTTTCCCCTCAAGATTGAATTTTTTTCCTTCCAGTTCTTCAATTATTATTGTTTCTTTTTCCTTAAATGGCCTGTAAATAGCCAGGTTAAAGCCTGCAACAAGATTTGGAAGCGCGCCTTTAATGCTTAGGAATATTACGATGATGATTGTCAGGAAGATTATGCCTGAAAAAATGTATAATGCTATTGCTGTGATGCCGAGCTGGTTTAACGCGAGGTTGATTGCCAGGATATAAGTGATGAAGCTGAAGATGTAGTAAGTGTAGCCTTCAAGGTTAAAATTTGATTTAAGGTATTTTTTAATGAGGTTATTTGCCTCAAGCTCTTTCAGCATCATCCTGAATAAGCTGCCAAAGAATTTTCCAAGAACCAAGCCAAGGAGAATGATTGAGGTTGATGCCACTATGCTTATAACCCACTGGTTTTCAACAAAGTTATCAAAGAGCATGGTCTATTGTTGGATTAGGGATTTAAAAGATTAACTAAGCAAGAGATAAATGCTGAATAAAGTTTGAGGTAGGCATCATCTAAGTAATAGTTATTACTTTATAGTGATTACCTAACCAAAAAGTTTATAAAGTAATAAATTTAATTTATTTTCACAAAAAAAATTCAAAATGAACAGATTAAATCATATTGCTGATGGAGCATTTAAGTTTGTAAGGCGAGGAGCGTGTATTGCTGTTCTAGCTTATAGTGTCTATAGCTTGTTCTCGCACAATGGGCTATTGGACTCTCCTAGGATGAAAGAAACAGGGAGATATCATAGTGATGAAAATCATGTGAAGACCGTAGCAAATGTTAGAGAGAGATGGGAAGATGACAATCCAGGAATGATTAATAAAATAACATTAAATGGCTACAATCCCAAAGTCATCAGGGAAATTGTTTTTGATGATGGCTCAAGAGCAAGGCTTGAATACAGGACTCTTGCATGGCAACCTATTATGAGATGGAAAAATGGTGAAGAGTTTAACCCAAGGCCAGGAGAGAAATATGAAGTAACTCCAGGCAATTTAATTGTTCGCAAGATGTGATTAGACTTTCTTATATCTGCTATAAAAATGATTTTGCCTCGGAAAATTTTTCATAAACACAAAGTATAAAAACAAGTGATGAGTGATATTATCCATACCAATAACAAGGATTTATAAGAAATGAATAACTCAAAGAATCTTAACGGAAACAACCACCAGAATGAGGTAGCTAAATTTTCAAAAAAGTTCCTTTTTGTTTCTTTTCAAAGCCTTTCCGGGGATTTGGCCTGGCAGATTATGAAAGAGGGAAATGAAGTAAAGGCATTTATAAAAGCTGAGGAAGACAAGGATGTGTATGATGGCATCCTGGAAAAGGTAAGCAAATGGGAGGAGCATGTTGACTGGGCAGATGTTGTTGTTTTTGATGATGTTGGGTTTGGAGATGCTGCTGATGCATTAAGAAAGAAAGGCAAGCTTGTGGTTGGAGGGTCTGTGTATACTGACAGGCTTGAAAGCGATAGGGAGTTTGGGCAACAGGAGATGAAAAGCGTTGGGATGCTTGTGCTGCCTCACTGGGACTTTACTGATTTTGATGCAGCTATTCATTTTATAAAAACCAATCCAGGAAGGTATGTGTTCAAGCCTTCAGGGTATGTCCAGGGCGGAAGCAAGGGGATAATATTCCTTGGAACAGAAGATGAGGGGAAGGACATTATTGAGATTCTGGAGCAGAACAAAGTGCTTTGGGCAAAGAAAATCAAGAAATTTCAGCTGCAGAAAATGGCTGTTGGGATTGAGATTGCTGTAGGAGCTTTTTTTAATGGTGAGGACTTTATCTACCCAATTAATGTAAATTTTGAGCATAAGAAGTTATTTCCAGGAGATATAGGGCCTTACACAGGAGAGATGGGAACATTGATGTTCTGGTCAAAGCCTAATGAAATCTTCAGGGATACATTGTTTAAGCTTAAAGAAAAATTAAAGGCTTCAGGGTATATTGGTTACATAGACATTAACTGCATTGCAAATGCAAAAGGGATTTATCCCCTGGAGATGACCTCAAGATTTGGCTACCCAACAATAAATATTCAGATGGAGGGTGTGCTTTCTTCATGGGGGGAATTTCTTTATAAGATTGCAAGAAAAGAGATTGTTGAGCTAAAAGTTAAGAAGGGGTTTCAGATCGGGGTTGTTGTTGCTGTGCCGCCTTTTCCTTACACAGATGCTGAAGAGAATTTTATCTACAGGGACCTGTCAATATTGTTCAAGAAGAGCAATACAGAAGGCTTTCATTTAGGGGATGTGAAGATGGTGAAAGGTGTGTGGGCTGTTGCAGGGGCATATGGGTATGTTGGGGTTGTTACTGGAGCAGATTCAACTGTGGAAGAGGCAAGGAAACAGGTTTATTCAAGATTAAGGAACATAATCCTGCAGAACATGTATTACAGGACAGATATAGGGGCTAAATGGTTTATTGAATCAGATAAGCTGCACACATGGGGTTATCTGGATTAGTTATTTTTTCTTCCATTTGCTGTCATATGTTGCATAATCAACTGTTAACTCTTCACCTTTTTTTATTTTTCTTAATGTTATAAAGATGAGGCCATCAGCTGTTTTAAGGTTCGGCTGTTCTGAATGATTGGGGAAAAAGGAAACATCCATGCCGTTTAAGGCATATTCCGGGATTAAGACTCCCCTGTCTTCAATAACATTAAAATCATCAATCATCTTCATAACTTCTTTGTCAATGCCTTTAAGCTCTGATAGAGAAAATGCAAACCATTTTTGGGAGATGATTCCCTGGAAAGGGTCAATGCCTTTGGGAATATCCCTGATTGCAAAAACCCCCACTCCTGATAATGGGGAGGGCTTTAGCCTGCAGTAAGTGTGTTTAAGCCTTGCCAGGACTTCTGCTTTTTCTTTGTCCATGATTTTGATTATTGTTGGTTGCTTATATGTTTTTTGGGGTGAAAAAAGATGTGTAAAGAAAGCCCTGACCCTGGCTGTTAATACTGGCCTGATGCAAGCCTTTTTAATTTATCAAGACAAAGAAAAGCGAATTCTTCAGTAGGGGTTATTCTATAGATGGTTTTAGAGAGTGTTTTCCAGTCTGTAAAGCTTCCTTCTGCTATTGCAGATGCTATGCCTATGTAAATATCTGTGGATTTTTCACCACCAAGTTCAAAGGCTTCCAGCCATCTGCTGAAAGCTATTTTTTTCTTTCTAAAGGAAGCTTGGTCATCAGATCTCCAGCTTCTGGACAAAAACAGAGATTTCCTTCTCTTATTTCTTTAAGCAGTGTTTCTAATCTTGATTGAATTTCTGACATGTTAACTCCTCTGTTAATTTGGATTATTGCTAGTATTTAAACCTTTTGTATTTTGATTACTTTTAAGTGATAAAATATTATTGGCTGATAAAGAGGCAAGATTATTGTTCTTGGGGCATTAGAGCTTTCTCCTAGCCCTTTGATTACTGACAAAATTTTAAGTGAGTGGGAACTGGGGTGGGTTGAGGGACCTGAGCGTTCTTATTTTCTAAGAAGGATATAGAATTAATTTCTATAACCGGTATATCAGAAAGGTTGGTATCTGAAAACTTCACCCTAGCTTTCATAAATGTTCTTTCTATGCCCGATTTTTAGCACAGTTAATATTTTGTTTTGGTTGTCTATATCAATGATGGCTCTATAATCCCCCACTCTTAGCTTAAATCCATGAATTTCTACTAATGACTCAAGAAAGTGAGATGGATTCTCCTTGCAATCCTGAAGCTTTTTCCAGATTCTCTCTTTTATTGGCTTTTCCAGCTTGTTTAGTTCATTAAGAGCTTTTTTGTCAAAAGTCAGGCTGAACATGTTAAATGCCAAGAATCTTCCTGGCTTCTTCCTCTGTATAGAACTCCCCTTGCTTAATTCTTTCGCGAGCCTCTTTAATCTCCAGAACTGCTTTTTGTGTTAATCTTGGCTGCTTTTCAGCAATTTTAACAATATAGAGGAGTTTTCTAACTACTTCATCATAACTTTCGTTTTTATACTGCCTGAAATTGTCCAGTGCCAGTTTTGTTTGCGGATTAATCCTGATGGTTGTTTCCATATACTTTTGTATACAAATGTAGATTATAAGCTTTTTGGCTTTAGTGTAAGATTTAAATATTATCATGCTATCTGGGGTTCATGCCAATTAATGCTGATTTTGGGTATCAGAAAGCTGAGCAGGAGTATTTGAATGCGGACTCTACTGAGAAAAAGATTGCTGCCCTAAAGAAAATGATGACGCTTGCTCCCTCGCATAAGTCTGCTGAAAGCCTGCAGAAACAGCTGAAGAACAGGCTGGCCAAGCTAAAAGGGCTTAAGGAGAAAGAAGAGAAGCAGAGAAAAAGCTCTGGAGGGAAGAACAAGTTTTCAATTAAAAAAGAGGGGGCTGCAACTATTGCTATTGTTGGAGTGCCTAATTCAGGCAAGTCAACATTACTGAACAAGCTTACCAATGCAGGAGCCAAGGTAGCTGATTACGAGTTTACAACAACAAAGCCTGAGGTTGGGATTATGAACTTTTCAGGAATAAAACTGCAGGTTATTGAGATGCCTGCGATTGTTAAAAAGTTTAGTGAAACTGAGAATGGGATGGCTTTGATAGGAATTATAAGGACTGCGGACTTAATAGTGATTATTAAGAAAAATCCTGAAGATGTAAGGTTAATTGAGGGAGAGTTAAGGGAGAATGAGGTTGGCAAAAGAATACTTGTTGTTGAAAGAGATGACAAGCCAGAAGATGTTAAGGAGATGGCCTGGAAGGCTTTAGAGCTGATAAGAGTTTATACAAA
>DATDYH010000026.1:0-3696 GCA_035289045.1 Candidatus Nanoarchaeia archaeon | reverse complement strand
CTAAGCTATGACATTTTGGATTAGAGAGTATAATAGCAAACAATTCACTGGAAAAATGAAGTCCAATCCAAAAATAGGCTGGAGTGCAGAGAATTATCTCGCTGCATTATTTGGTATGTACCGCACAAGGGCAGGATTATCTCTTCCAGATTTAGCAAGCAACCATGATTATTCGAAAGGCTCATCTTTCTGGGTTGAAGTAAAATCATCAAAGGGAAAAGGCTTAATCTATCCCTCCCAGATGTATGCTGATGTTGCTATCGAACGAGTTGCCAGAGAAGGGGCTAAAAAGTCAAATAGCATAGGGCAGTCATCAATAGAGTTCCCAATTAGGTCAGACTTCACAGAAAGAACATTATTCGCTTTTGTTAATAACCAGACAAAAATAAAAACTCGCCCCAAAAACAGGCAGGATACAACCGCTCTTGCCTGGGGAAATATCTATGTTCTCCCCATAGAGCTGGTAAGGAGATTCTATCTTACAGAAATTCTAAGGAAGAGAAGGAATGACATTATAGGAGATAATGATGAAGCAAGGCTTTTGGAAATCCAGAAAGCAATGAATATAATCAGGAAAGGTATTCAGGAAGGAACACCAAGCCATGAGATTACACAGCTTTTGCTTAATGAGTATGCATCAGGAAATCTAGGAATTGACCCAGCGTATTTCAGCAGTAAGAGAGATAAAAAAAGTGTTCCCAATAGATTTGAAAATCTTCGTCATTCACTCATTGAAAGGTTAATGGATGATAACGCTGAAGCATGGGAAAGGCTGAATCTTCCTGCTAAAATAGGTTATCCAGAAACAAGCTTAAATGATTTTTACTCTGAGCAAACCCAGGGTCCTGAAAACACACTAGTAAGAATACTCAGCCCGAGAAGATGGATAACTGATAGACTTTCAGTCAGCATAAGAGCGAATAGAAAAAAGGTTGAAACAATCAATCTTGTAAGAAGGATTTTTGGAGTAATGTTTCCTGATGACTATGGCACACCTCAGCCTCAGGATCCCCAGCAATTGAATTCTCTTCAGGAAAATCATCCTTCAGCATCAGCAAGCGCAGGAAACAATGAGTTTGCAGATTATCTGGTAAGGGAGCTATTAATCAAGGGGCAAACTTCTGTTGATATTGACAGAACAAGCAGATGGGAGCTAACTTTTGAAGAAGCAAAAGGATTTGTTTTAGAGGCCAGTAGGTTATTGGCAAATGCACAAGACCCCGGAATCAAGAGATTAGATGAAATCCTCTTCCAGCATCATAATGGTGCATTGACTTAACAGCTTTGTCAAACATCACCATAAAAAACCGCCAGTTAACATGCTCTCTGCTCATCATCTAATCCCCCAAATCTTGCTCTCTGGAACAATCATTTTCTCACCTATCCCAGAAACTAAAGCTCTTACACCCAATCTTTTTTCTTTAATCCTCTCCCTTATAGTCCGAATAGCAGGCATCCCATCCAGCGAAGCAATCATTTTTGGGGTATAGCATCTTTCTCCCAGTAACCCAGAAACCTCATCAATAGAACCTCCCATCAGTATTACATCCCTATCTGAAAAATCATAAGCATACCTTTTTCTTAGCTCCCTAATTGAGAGATTATCAATCACCCAGCTATATGCTCTTGGATTACTAACATATTTTCCTCTTGCTCTTTTAATTCCTCTTAATCTACCATCTCTCACCCTTCTTCTAACAGCCTCCCTCCCAAGATAAATAGAGCCAGAAGCTTCTTTAATACTCAAAAATCTATTCTCTCCATGATCTGCATCAAAATAAACAGGTCTATCCCTTCTCCCCCACATTGTTTTTCTTAATTCAGCAATTAGATAATCTACTGCAAAACCAGCATCAATGCCCTCTTCCTGCATAAAATCTCTATACAGCCCCATAATTCTTTCACTTGCAGGGTCTGGTAGTGTTCTGTATAATTCCCTGTCAAAGCTAACAAATATATCTTCCAAGCAGCACCCATTTTCAAGCATTTTTTCCATATAAACTTTTTTTAAAGCTTTCATAAATCCAGGAATTACATCTTTAGGCAGTTCATCATATCCTCTGAGCTCAGGGCATGTATCAAGCGCCATTCTCGCATTTTCTCTTTTTTCTCTTGCAACTCCGGCAGCAATCTTTCTTGCATGATTATGATTGCTATATTCCCCATAAGCAAGGCTTCGATTATAGTCAACAGATATAGCCCCCCTTACAGCATCTCTTGTATCAAGAACAGCAGATTCAGGATAAACAACATCTTCAAACACACCTTCATCCCAGCTTCTGTACTCAAGAACAATCTCATCAAGCTTTAATCCATCTGCAATCTGATTATACTCATCAGTAAATTTTGTTAAACAGTTAACAATGCCAGTTTCTCCATAAAATAAAGTATCCAGGAAAAGCAAGAGCCTGTTAACCTCTCTTACATATCCTGTATACCTTAATAAGTTCCCATACCTTTTTCTGCTTACAGACTTAAAATTTTTCTCGCTAGGCAGTTCACTGGAAAAATACCATTCAGCTAAATATTTAAGCTCCCCAAATCCAAGATTGATCCTTAAAATATTCTCTCCAACTCTACTATCAAATTCCATTAAATCCCCCCGATTGAATTAAGCCAATTAAAATACAAAACTTTATAAAAACATACCTATTAAGACAACCATGCACAATCAACCAGCCCATAAAAAAGAGACAATCAAAATAAACATCTGGCAAATTGCAACAATAGCTCTTTTAGTTCTTCTCATTGCTTCAGTCCTCACACAAGGCTTCAGGTTCTTAAAAACCAGTTCTCTCTCTGAAAAAGAGGCAGCAGAACTGCTTTTATCTTACATCAGCGAAAACATCCCAGGAATTAACCCTGTTCTCATATCAACATCAGAGGAGTCAGGAGTTTACAATATAAGATTATCAGTAAATGGCGAAGAAGGCAGCACTTATCTTACAAAAGACGGCGAGTTCATTTTCCCAGCAGCCATTCCAACCAGCCAGCCACTCCCCCAGCCAAATATTCAGGACATAGAAATCAATCCAGAAGAGCTTGGATTAGTTGATGATACTGGGGCTGATGCAGGCACTAATTAATATCCAAACCTTCTCTCATAATTTTTATGGTCAAACCATTCTAAGATAACATTTAATATCATAATTTCATCTTCTTTAATAGTATACACAAGTCTCCACCCATTAGGCAGGTCATATTTCCAAAGGTTTACAACATTATATTTTTCTAAATAAGCCTTAGGCCAGAGCTTTTTCTGAATTTTTATCCCACAGGCAGGGTTAGTTTTCATTTTCCTATGGCTCGGATACCCCATTGCTTGCTTTGGGGAGGAGAGCCATCACTAAGCTTATAAACATTGAAATCTCTCATGTTAGGATGGAAGCAAGAGCAACAGCCAAGATTAAGATTGAAACAAGACCTGAGATAATCAGGACTTTGAAAGTTTATCATCAATCCTTGCAGTTCTGTATTAATCAGACTTGGAGAAGAGGAATCTCCAATAATATTCAACTCCATCCTTTTGTCTATCAACCTCTCAGAAAAAGAGGATTGCCTTCTCAACTTGCTATTGCCTGCATAAAACAATCCTGTGGGGTTGTTAAGAAGGCTAAGACTAAGCCAATCATTAAGTTCTGTTCTATGAGATATAATTTCCCCAGAAGCATCTCTATGAAGAATAACATCCTGAGC
>DATDYH010000025.1:0-6101 GCA_035289045.1 Candidatus Nanoarchaeia archaeon | reverse complement strand
TGCTTGTTCTTTTTTAATCTTTACAAACTTCTCATCTGCATGCAGGATTAAAAAAGTTCCTTCTGGATAATTGGGAACATAAGTATCTGGAAGAGAATAAAGGAGCTTCCTTGTCCATTTGTTTACTGACTTTTCCGATACCTTGCATCGGAAAAGTAAAAAGAGCAGTAAACAGGCAATTTTAGTTTGATTAAACAGGTTCAACAAAACCATAATTCTTATGATAAATTCGGGAAGCCTAGACCTATAAAAAAAACTTCCCGTTCTTTCAGACATCTGTTTCTTGCAATCGCTACATTTATATCTTTGTCTTCCATTGCTATACCTACCATTAAATGCGAGATTAGGGGATTCGCATTTTATGCATTTCATAGGGGTTCACCTCTTTTTGGGGTGCAACCCCAGACACCCTTATTTTGGGTATAATTTTAAAGAAATAAATACTTAATGGTTATCCTCCATTAAGGTCAGAGGATCCCTTACATATTGAAAAAACCTTTATTGATAGGGTTTTTTAAGCAAAAGACGCCTAAGAGGTTTTACAGAGATTTAAGGAGAAAATAGACAAAGGGAGAGTAAAGAGGTAAAGAAGATATGGGAAAAAGCGTTAGGACTTTTGTTAAGGTGCGGGATTAGTTAGCAGGAGCTTTTAACATGCTTATTTGCCTAACCTGCTTTATATCTATATCAAACTTCTTTTCTATAAACACACCTTTGAATGAGTCTATAAAATGCTTATCATTAACTACTGCTTTAAGCTTGTCCAAATTCTCCTGTAAAACTTTTAAATCACCAATGAACAAGAACTTTTTTATGGTTGCGAGATTGGTGCCTTTTGCCAAAGCAGCTATATCCCTGAAATCAGTAAGCCTGCCAGCATGGAGTTTCATAATTATCAACAGCTCTTTACTGGGAACTCTAGCAAGTACGGCTTTTTCAATGCCTATAATCTTTTTTTTATTTGAATGAGCCAATAACAGCCTGAAGCTAAATGATGCTCCGGTTGACCGAGAGGCTAAGGCATTGATTAAGATATCCACGCTTGCTATGGCTTGCTTATACCTTATAAATCTGGAAGAATAAATATTTTCAAGATTTTTTTCTGTAGCTTTTATGAATCCCCATTTGGTTAATATGGACTCATAGCCTGCTAAGTCTTTGGACTGGATAACAATATCAGCATCTACTGAAAATCTATGCTTAAATGCAGAAACAGCATAACCTCCAACAACTACAAAGTCTAAGCCCGCATCTATAAATCTCTGCAGTATGTCAAATATTAAATTTTCTTTTTCAATCAGACTTTGCATGTTATAAATCTTTTAACTCCCTGTAGTGTATCTTCAATCCCTGTTGGTATAGTTCATCTACCATCTCCAATGCTGGCTCAAAATTATAGATATTGTCCTGCATAAAGCGAATAGTTTCGCTTAATGGCTCTATTAAATAGCCTTCTTTTTTGGTAAACTTAAAATTCTCCACAATACTGGGGGCGTAAAAAATCCCGCTTTTAGCATTAATTCTTAAATTTAATTTTCTGCAGTACCATAAAAATAATGGATAATCTTCTTTTTTAATTTTCACAAAAACAGGATAAAATCCCCTGTATCTGGCGATATTATACCTGCCTTCTGTCCAAAAATAAACAGCATCGGTTTTAGTAAAACAATACCTTATGCCAAATAAGGTTAATGAGGAATAATACAAGCTGATTTCGCTTATGTTAGCACGGATAAATTTTAAAATCCTCTGGTATAACTTATTATCTGCCTGTAAAATCACTCCCCGCCATCTTTGCTTTAAAATACCATTTTTTATCAATTCAGCAACCCATTTATGGGTCCATCCATAGGATAACCCTATGCGTTTTGAGATAGAACTAATGCTATCTTCTTCTCTTACAGAGATTAAAATCTTGATAATAAATGGGTTTAATGTCTCTATTTCCATATTATCAGTATAGTGATAGAACTATTTAAAGCTTTCTTTTGGACTTCTCTGGTGCATTAATTGGTTCTAATAGAAAACAATATTTTAACTACTTCTTTACTTTTGCAGTAAGGGCAGCTTTTTTCTTATTTTTCCATAGGGTAACTAGGCACCTGAATTGTAACCAAAAGGCTTATATATTTAGTATAGTATACTCATATATAGTATAGTATAGCCGAGTATGGAAAGGTACAGGCATATTTATTATGATATGTTTTGGTAACCCATATATTAAGATGTTAATACCTAACAAATTGAATACAATAATAAGAATCTTGCTGGTGAATCATTTTGATAAGAAACCAGGTTTACAAGTTACTACCCTGGCAAAAAAAGCAGGCATTACCCCGGCTATGGCTAAAAGATTAGTCCTGCGTTTGGAAAAAAGCGAGTATGTAGGCCTGGGGAAGGGTATAAAGGTTAATAATGCAATAAAATTGATGCGTGCATGGAGTTACTGCTTTTCCATAAGAGAGGTAGAGCGTTTGGAATTTGTAGCTGCTGAGAGACCCCAATACATAATGCTAAAAATAGTTAACAAAGCAAGATTATGGAAGTTAAGTTATGCATTCACTTTATTCTCGGCTACAGAGCACATTAATCCTTTTGTTGCCCCATCTGATACATACCTATATATCTTAAAAAAAGATATTAAAGCATGGCAATCCTTATTTAAACAGGAAAATATGCTACCAACGGAAAAAAATGGCGATGTGATATGCTTACCTGTGGATGAAGAATATTTTGAGGGGGTATGGGAAGCAAGAGGTGTTAAGGTGGCTGCTATACCTCAATTATATGCGGACCTGTTCTCTTATGGCGGGCGAGGAGAAGAGGCTGCGAAAGAATTAGCAGCAAGGTATTTCCAAGATGTATGATCCTATAGAAGTAGATATATCAGCGAATTTGCTGGAAGAACTTTTTGATAAATGCAAGAAGAAAAGTATAAGTATTGCTCTTATAGGGGGATGGGCAACACATTTTTATGTCAATAGAGCTTATAAAAGTGCTTTTGGAAAAGACTACATGGGTTCAAGAGATATTGATATATGCTTTGAACCTTCTAAAGAGAGAGAATTGAAAAAATTAATTCTGGAGATTGGCTTTATGGAAAATGGTTATCCTTTTAGATGGGAAAAGGTCTATAACAGAGAGACTAAAAAATTCTTAACTATATATGAAGCTAAAAAAGAAGCAGTGTATAACCTGATTCATATTTTTCTGGATATATTCTGCGAAAAAGAAACCAATTATCTTAAAAGCTGGAATTTAGATGCTTTAAAAGGATTAAAACATTATGATATAGAAGGATTTAGTTTAGTAGACATTGATACATTAGTGGATTTAAAATGTGTTGCTTTATTCACAAGAGATAAAGCTGATAAAGAAAGCAAAGATGCCTGCGACTTATATGCGCTATTGGCTTATGGGGGCATGAATATAAGAACCAGTGATATGCTTAAGCGAGCTATAGAAAAAATATTAAACAGACCGGATTTAATTTATGTTATTGCACAACATGTATTATTAGACGCAGCAAAACAAAATATAGTGATTCATACCCTTAATGCAAAGTTAAAGAGTATAGCTTAGACCCAAAATGCCTGCATTGCACTTTTAATGATTTATCAATATACACTAGAGAACTTTTAGAACCAGTTGATAAAAATCTCATGGTCAGGAAGCAATAGGAAGCTGATAATAGTCCTTATATGTAAGTTATTATAACTGCTTATGTAAGTATTACCCAGGCTGATTTATGTTCTTAAAAACTGCTGCGATTTGGCTTTTTGTCCAGCCTGCTTTTACTAATTCAGACTTTATTGCTGCTGGTGTAAAGCCTTCACTTACTGCTCTTTGGATATAGCCTTTCAACTGCTCTACAGGGTCTTTCTGGAATTCCTTAAGAATCTTTTCAATGGTTTCATCTGCAGAATAAGCTTTAAAGAAGTCAGCCCTTACCTGGGTTAGGGTGTAGCCTTTTGCAAGAAGAAGACCTACTGCCTTTCTAACCTGCTCTTCCTTTTCAATTAAAGCTTCCCTTGAGTGCTTTATGCTCATCAGGGCCTTATAAAGAGCTAGCTTGTCAATTTTCTTTAATACAAGGGGCTTGGGGGCTTTATTGAGCCTGGTAAACAAGTAGTCTATTTTTGTGAGCAGGTTTTGAAGAGAGCTTTCCACACTATCTAAGTTGTTCTGCTTAAGCCTGCCTGCTATGAGCTTTAACTCTATGCTAATTGAGGAGGTATCCTGATGCAGCGATGTTAACTGCTGGAGATAGTATTCCAGGTTATCTATCAGGTTGCTGAACCTGAAATGATCCTGCAGCTCTTTTGAAGGAAGGGAGTGCTTATCATGGAGAGTGGGCCTGAATGATATAAAATATGGCCTGCCTTCATTATACTCTGAATTCTGGAGGATGCCTGTGCCTGCTGGAAGAGAATTAAGAAGGCTAAAGACCTTGCCATATTTTGTGTTTATGTAATCAAGGTCGTCTGAGTTGTTTGTTGCCATAATTAGTTTAGTACCCATGTCTGTGTGAATGGTTTCAACAATGTCTTTTAGAAGCTGGGAGATTAGGATGATGCTTATGCCTTTGCTCTTGAAGTCTTTTACAGCTCTTTCCAATAAGAGAAGGCCTTTTTCAGTGCTGCTGAACCTTGGAAGGACTTTATGAGCATCATCATAGACAATTAAGAGTTTTGTGCTGCTAGAGCTTTCAAGATCAGCATTAAGCAGCTGATGAAGTGTTGATGCCATTAAAGTGCTTAGATCTGCGGAATCAGGATGAGCAAGGCAGAAAATGGTTAGCTGGCCTGGAGAGGCTGCTTGCTTGAAATCTATAACTTCTGCAGGGTCTTTAAGCAAGGTTATCCTGCTAATAAAGCCTCTTGCTTTGCTTTTTCTCATGCTGAATTTTGGATAAAAGCTGAGCATGTCCTTGTCCTGGTTAGGCTTTAAGAAGCCTGTCCACTGAAAAGTGGGGTCAAAGACAATCACAGCTATGTTTTTGGCTAATGCCTCTTCCACTATGTCCTGGGCTGCTATTGATTTTCCAGAGCCTTGTGAGCCTGTTATTAATAGATGGCCTTTTAAGGTGTCCAGGGAGATTAATGCTGGCCTGGTTGTTCTTGCGATTCTGCCCAGGTTAAGGGTTGAGCTTGTTTTCCTTCTTGGGATTTTTGAGAGGTTGACAAAAGAGAGGAGAATATCGGACTTTAATTTTTTATGGTTAATGTAAAGATAGATAAAATAGATAAAACCGGTTATACAGAGCAGAGCAAGGTAATTCCAGGCTTCAAGGTACAGGAGCTTTTTGTGAAGGAAGGATTTTTCAATTATTAAGATGGAGGATGCTTCCAGGGTTAGCTTTTTCCCAGCCTGTTCAAATATGGCTTTTGCAACAAGAGTGTATTCTTTTTCTGCCAGGTTTTGCGGAATGTCAAGCGATTCTACCTGGCTTAGCTGGTTCTTGAATATTATGCTAAACTGCTTTTCAAGAACTAATGCGTTTGTTTCTGGATTGAGCAGCTGGAGAATCAATGTTAAGTTAAGCTTTGCTTTTTCAGGATTAAACAGGCTTATTGCTATCCTGGCTTGTTCTCCTGGTGAGACTATTCTTTGGATTGGCTCTATTTTGAATTCTAATTGTTTCATAGGCCTTTCTATCTGCGGGGTGATAATAATCCTGATTGGTATTTCCAGGGTGCTGCCTTTTGAGGTTAGCATAAGCTTTCCAGTGTATGTTTTTGAAGCACTGCTCTTTGAGGTGTTTATTATTAAGAGTAATGATTGCTGGGATTTTGGAGCAATTGATAATGCCTTTTCTTTTATTGAGACTATTGCTTTTGCTTCTCCCTGAATTTCTGCTGAAAGAGTGGAGACTTCATTTAGAGTGTTGGTGATGAGTATTGCTTTTGTTATTACCCTGTCCTGCGCCAGCTCTTCAATAATTGAGGTGGTTGCTATTTTTATTCCGCCGATTACCCCTTTTAGCTTATCAGCTGATTTTTCCAGCTCAGCTGTTGTATTTGTTATTGATACTGCGCCTCCGGAAGAGCCTCCTCCGCCACCACTGCTTCCTCCTGCTCCAAGAGTTGTTGTGGTTGTTG
>DATDYH010000024.1:0-8758 GCA_035289045.1 Candidatus Nanoarchaeia archaeon | reverse complement strand
ATCCAGGGCATTGAGGGTCTAAAGGATTATCAGCACAATATCTCATATACTCTGGGCTGTCCCTGTATTCATAAATATCAGTAATCTCGCTTGTATCTTCTTTATAAGGCGCCCATCCTCCTTGCGAGCCAACAGGTATCTGGCATCCAAAAATAAATAAAGCAGAAACAACCAGCAATGAAAAAACCAAGAGAGCCTCTTTTTTCATAATCCAATTAAAAGAAAGCTATCTTATATTTTTATCGGAAAAATCTAACTAACAAGCTTATACCCAAAAAAGCTCTTCATTAGTAAATTATCCAAAGCCAGAAGAATCGCGATTGACCCAATATATGGAATTTGCTCTGGTTTAAATAAGCCTAATAATTGAAGAAACTCTGCGAGTAAATTAAAAATTAATATGCTAACCAGCAAAAGCGCCAGTCCTTCTACAATGTAAACAATTACCCTCATCTTCAGATTATTCCAAAAAGTTTCATCAAAAGAAAGATAATGATGAGGTAAATAATAAGCCTTGTAATATCATCCACTGAAAGATTCTTCCCAGCCATAAAATCCTGAATACTAATAACTATTTAATCTTACCTAGGTGAAAAGAAAACCGCTTAAATCTTCTTTCCAGGCAAAGGCCTTTTAATTGTGATTGGCAAAACCTCTTCATAAAATTCTTTCTTCGCAATCTCAATAGGGTTATAACCAAGCTCCTGGAAATCAGCCTCTTTTAACTTGACAAGTATTGGAGCTCCCATTGCAATCTGCAAAGCCCTTGCCCCAATAATCCTTGCTTTTTCATACTTTGTAAATTTCATTGTAGCTTTCATTTTCTCTTCATAGCATATTTGCGTAATGTTTTCTTTATTTCCGTGTTTTTCTTTTTACCACTCTGTTTTTTCTTTTCCTGAAGGTTTCTCTCTTATTTTTCTTTTCCTGAAGGTTTTCTTTTTTTAAAAAGAAAAGCTTCTTACAAAAGAAAAAAGCTCTATTTCACAGCATCCAGCACCTTTCTTAAATCTTTCTCTTTTTTAAATGCAAGCTCCAGCATCTGCTCTATATCCTGCAGGCTCAGCACCCCTGTCCCACCTTTCTGCATAGCATAAATATTGCTTCCAGCAATCGCAGCACTAAGCCTTGAGTCAAAGATGCCTTCTTCCTTGTTATTAGGGTCAACAAAAATACTCTTCCCTGCTTTGTAGATTGTTGTTGTAACAGGCTCTTTGCCTAATCCAAGCTTTTTGTTAGTATGCTCGCCAAAATCAGCCTTCCCATCTTCCTTAAGCTTGACAAACTTCACCTGCTTTAAAGCAGCCATTGCAGCCAGCATGCTTGCATCAATTAAGTTTCCATCATCATTCACAGGATAAATGTCAATAAACAGCATCCATACTTTCTCTCCTTCTTCAATGCACAGGCTCTTGAAATCAACAGCCTTGCTCTCTCTTATTCCTCTGTCAATAATCCTTGCAAGCTCAGTTGCCATGGGTCCAGGAGGCCCTAGCTCAAAATCCGGGCTAGCCATTGGGCTTAATTCAGCAGTAACAATAATGCTTCCTTCATCCGGGCTGTCAGGATAAGGCGCGCCAACATCCATCTTAACCCCAACCACAACCTCTGTATCGCCGAGCTTGCATCTTGCACTGCCCTCAGCATTTTTGCTTATTCCTGTCTCAATGCTTATCTTCCTGTACTCATCTAATCTTCTGCCGTCAATTCTCTTATTCTGCTCCATTAAGGATAACAAGTAATCATTATTCATTTTTGCCTCCTGAATACACCTCTTTCAGCACTCTCTCCTGAAGCTTAAAGATTTCTTCACATCCTTTGCCAGCTAATTTCAAAGCTTCAATAAGCTCTTTCTTATTTACCTCGCCATCCAGCTGCAGTAAAGTAATCCCTTTGTTATAAGAAGTCATTGCAACCGGAATATCAGTAGCCCCGGTTTCCTCGTCTTCCTCTTCTTTTGTCAGGTCAAGAACAATCTCTTTTCCAACTTTTCCAACACTGACAGCAGCCACCATCTCTCGCATAGGCACTCCAGCATGTGCCAAAGCCATTGCAGCAGCAGTTATTCCCGCGCATCTTGTTCCTGCATTTGCCTGGATAATCTGGATAAAAACATCAATAACAGCATTTGGGTATAATTTTAAGTCAACTACAGAGCTTAAAGCCTTCTCAGTTACAAGTGAAATCTCAACACTCCTTCTGCTTGGCCCTGGCTTTTTCCTCTCACTGACTGAAAAACTAGCCATATCATAATGGCATCTTAACATAGCTTTTTCAGGATTCTGTAAAAATCTTGGGTGCAATTCCCTTGGCCCGTAAACAGCTGCAAATGCAATAGTATCTCCAATCTGGAACATCGCACTGCCATCAGCCCGTTTAACAACCCCAATCCTGGCACTCATTTTTCTTAACTCATCAATCTTTCTTCCATCAACTCTGCTTGTCATTTTTTCCTCCCTTGCTCAGCAGCTCATTAATCTTTTCTGTTAACCCATCAACATGGCTCTCCTGCTCGATCTTTAACACAGCCTCAGCAGCCCTCACTTCATCTTCTGTATTCTCTCCTTTAATCCAGACCTTTCCATTCTGCCCAACAACAATCATGCAGCTTGTTTTCTCTTTAATCAATGATATCATGCTTCCCTGCTTCCCAATTATTCTTGGGACTTTTGAAGGAGTAACCTCTAATATTCTCCCTCCATTAGCCTTTCTCAACCCAGGCCCTTTCATGGTCAAGTCCACCCCTTTTCCCTTAATCACATTAACAACTTTTGCAATTATAATATCCCCAAAATCATAATACCTTGTTAAATCACTCCCTCTTTCAATAAACTCAGGCGTCTCTCTTAAAGCAAGTGCAGCTCCGTAAGCCCCGCCTATATCCACAAGCCAGGCCCCTATTGTGACATCACAAACCTTGCCAATAACCAAGTCTCCCTCAACAGCAGAATATTTTCCAGTCAATGCAATTACCTTGACAAACCTGTTGTTTACACTAACTAACCCTAATTGAGAAGCCAGAATTTTATCCTGCTCCCTGTAAGTCCCGTTTCCAGGCAGAAAATCCATTCCACAAGCAAGCACCTCACCAGGAATTACAATATCCCTGTCCTCAACCAGCATCTTTGAATCCATTTTATTTCCTCCCTACAACACTTATTTCCACATTCCCTTTTGTCAGGCTGTTCATCTTGTCCATTAGCTCATTCTGTATGCCAGCAGGCACCTCAACAATCAAGTGCAGGCTTCCATTGCCCTGCCAGTCCTCTTTCAGTAATCTTCCATATTGCTTGGCAATCCCAAAACTCTGCCCTGAATACATAGCAGGAACTTTCACCAGCAATTCCCTTGTTTCATAGCTAATCGGCAGGACTACATTAATCTTTTTTATCACATCCACAACCTGCTCTTCAGCATGCTTAAACTCATTAAGCTTTACTCTCGCTTCATCAATTGCAGCCTCTATTCTCACAGGTGGGTGCGGCAGCCCTGTCCTTGGATTAATTGCATTTCTGCTAATTAGGCTGACAATTCTCTTCTTTAACTCCACTCTTAATTTATTCTTATGCTCAGTAGTCAGCTGGATTTCACCCTCTTTTATTATTCTTTCAGCAATCTTCCTTTTATCATCTGTTCCAAAAGTCTCTTTAAGAAAGCTGGCATGGCTCCCTTTCTTAACATCATCAAAAATATCTTCAGTAGCCAAAACTTCATCTATATTTTTTATTCTCCCAGCCTTGTAATCAAGCGCCATATCGCAGTCTACCAGCACCTCATAATTAAGCCCTTTCATTTTTAACCTAGCCACGATAGCCTTATCAACATCTACCATTTTATTCACTTCATTTTTAATATCTTCCTTAACTCTCCCAGGTCAACTCTTTTAAATCTCTGCTCTGGCTTGACAACAGAAGCGCAGTCAATCCTCTTGATGTCAAAGTCTTTCTCAAGCACTCTTTTCAAAGCACTTATTGCAAGGTTTATCCCCTCGTCAATGCTCATTCCCTCCCTGTATTCTTTGTCAAGTATCCCTTTGATTTCAACCTCGCCCTCGCCAATCACAGTTGCAAGATACTGGAAAAACATTCCTGTAGGCTCTGTTTCAAACAAGCTGATTTCTCCATCCTCATCAATGCCAGCAAACAAAATGCTTATTCCAAAAGGCCTTGCTCCTCCATATTGGGTAAAAGCCTGCTTGATATTGCAGATTTCCTTAACCAGCCCCTTTGTGTCTATTGGATTGTCAAAAGTAACCCTGTGTTGCTGTGCAATCAGCTGTGCTTTCTCAATCAGCACTCTCCCATCCATTAAATACCCTGTTGCAGTTGCTCCAACATGGTCATCAACCTGGTAGATTTTTTCAACACTCTCAGGAATAACCAGCTTGCTAATCAGCCTTTTGTCAGCAACCAATACAACCCCATCCTTGCATACGATTCCAATAGCTGTAGTTCCCTGCTTAACAGCTTTTTTAGCATACTCTACCTGCAATAATCTTCCATCCGGGCTGAACATCGTGCTTGTCCTGTCATACCCCATCATCTGATGCTGCATAGCCTGCATATTTTTTCCATCCATTTTTATTTCAACTCCTTTTTCAGGTTTGAAAAGGGAGAATCCCTTTCTCTCAACCTCTCCTTTGCTTTGTTTAATACCCCGCTAACATAAACACTCTCCACTCCAGCTTTTTTGCCATTGATTCCCTGAATGAACAGCAGGCCGGCATGCACTTCATCCAGATATTTATTACTCACTTTTATTACTCCTTTATTATTTTCCCACTCATCCATTACTCTTAATCCAGCTCTTGCCATATTCAGCTGCCCCATTAGCTTAAAGCACCCATTCTCAACCCCTTTTTTCACTTCCCCAAATCCAAGCTTTTCATTACTATTCACTTTAAACACCACATACCTGTTTTTTTCCCTTAAACTGGGCAATATAGGCTTCAATTTTTCCTGCCTAAGAGAAATTGCGTTTCCCTTTTCTCATCAAGCCTGAAAAAGCAGGGGCATTTATAAGCTTTTTGGCATCATTCTTGTTTTCAAATAACTATTTTCCACAATAAGCATTTTTATATAAGCCAAGATCATATGCTATATATGTCCTACAATATAACTGCTCTTCCAGAAGGCTCTGGATACAAATTACTAAAGCCAATAGAAGTAGAGCTAACTAAAGAAGATGGCTCGTTTTTTGCAAGAGCGCCAAGCACGCTTTTATTTTCAGGAAGGCAAGGTTCAACTCCTGGACTGGCTATAAACAGCCTGGCAGAGTTCATAGTAAGCTCTTATACTTTCTGTATAAATAATCCAGATAATCCAAGCTGGAGAGGCTTTAGGGCATTTGTCAAGCCAAGGTTGGAAGGGTATCTTGAAGTTGCTTAATTTTTCTTCCTCATCTTAACCAATCATAGATAACAAATCAAAATACTTATAACATTTACTCCCCTCTTAATTAACATGGTACAAGATGAGCTGAGAGAAACTTTAGAATCAATTCCTCCTCTCTTTTATTACTTTGAGAATCCAGACCCGGATAGTGATGAACTACTAACTGGGCCAAAGGAGGCAGCTCCTGGGCAGTTGGAATCCTTCCTAAAAGGTAAACCAGACACACCTAACTGGAGAGCTTATTTTAAAATGCAAAGAACACATCCATTATGGGAACCAATCAGCTATAATGGCTTAATTTATCCTTTGGGTGGGATACTTGATTATTACAGATTAAAGGGAAGGGGAATAAAAGTAACAACCCCTCATGAACTTCCTTCATTAAAAGATACTTTAAAATTTTTTAACTCACTTCCCCCTTCTCAACAGCATTACCTGCAAGAAGATTATTCCTAAATAACAATTTGTATGTAGCCACTCCAAAATTATGAAATCAGATAGGTTTATATTTTTTCCTAACAATCCTTACTAAGCATAAACTGGAGGTAAATTAAAATGGAAACACAAACTCAGGATATTTTGGAGCCATATAAAACTGTACTTCAACAGGTAGAAAATCGCGTTGGAGAAATAATGGGCAGAGAAGAAAAGATAAATAAAATTGCTGGAGAAATGTCACCTCAATTAGCTTCATATGCCTTGGAGATGGGGAGGTTATTCACAATCCAAGGGGTATTGGTTCTTCTAGACAAAAGCAGAGAAGGAGTCCCAATAATGCATCATACAGGAATAGTATATGGGCCAGCCTGTGGAGGAAAGCATCAAGACTCACAGAGCTTGCTCTTAACAAGCCACAATCTTTCCTTAGTAGTCAATAGAGAAGTAGTTAGATCAATAAGTATCTGGCCAAAATTATATGCAAGAAGTTTAGATGAAAGTGATTTCCAAGCAACCTTAGAAGAAATGTTAAAACAAACAACAAAAAGAATTCTTTTGGACGACACAAGGGCACAAGATGAGAGTTTCGTCCTAGACAAATTTAATCCAATAGAATTCATAGATAGCCAGAGAAGGGTAGCAGTTGACAGCCTAAGTAAACTTGCAGGGTCATACACTAAGATTACAATAAAACTACCAAAGTTACAATAAAACTTGGTAGCTTCTGAAAGGTAGCAATTGACATCCTAAATAATCTTGTAGGGTTATGGTGGTAAATCCCTTTTTTCTTTTTTTCTTTACTTTTCTTTCTTTCTCATCAAAATAAGAATAATAGCTAATATAATTGCTATCACTCCAGCAGCAAAAGCCCACCAATATCTCTTATATTCCTTTAACCTCTCAGCAAATTTAACCCCAAGATTAGCCGGGCTTTCAAGGCTTGCTTTCTCCTCACTCTTGTCATACATCAAAATAGGCTTCTCAAAAACATCAATAACATTCCCAGGCATATACTCAACAACACTATAGCTTACTTTATACTCTTTCCCAGCCTCAACATTTGGAAAAGTAAAAACATATATTGGGTCAGCTTTGACAACTTTATATTCTCCTCCACCAGCATCAACATTGATTTTGCTTGCATCAGCTGCAAAAATCTTAGGAACCTCATCATACATTATAATGTCTTTATGCCCTTCTTTAAATGAAAACCTTGTTTCTACTGTTGTAACCCCATCACTGGACTCAAGTTTTCTGGCAACACTTGCCCTTTCATTGCTTGCAACTGCCAGTTTATCAGCACTCTTGCCTGTTAAAGACAAAGCAGTCTTTAAGTCAGGATTGCTCTCTTCTAAGCCCTTAATATCCACCCCATTATCTTCATATACTTTTTCCTTGCTGCTTGTTTCTTGTTGCTGTGCCTGTTTAATCGTTGTTGTTGTAGCAGTTGTCTGTGTAACAGATGATGCTCCAGCACTTCCCCCACCGCCCGGGCTTCCTCCACCCCCACCAAGAGTTGTTGTAGTTGTTGTAGTTGTAACACTAACATTTACCCTGTAAATCACGCTTCCATTATTATTATTTGCATAATCACTGCAATTTACACCCCAGTTATAATAACTGCCGCTTGAAAATGTCTTAGTAAAGCTGTTGTTTATCCCTGAGATAATGCTCTTATTTGCCTGCTCAGCAGCAGCATCAATAACCAGGCTGCAGTTAGCCAGGTTAATATCAGTAGCATTAAACTTGAAAACAACACTTCCAGAACCATCTGTCTGGTTGCTGTCATTCTCCGGGCTTAATAGCTGGATTATAGGAAGCAAAGTATCAACCCTGAATGTCCTGTTACCTGCTGCAAAAGCAGAATTATTATTAACATCATAAGCCCGGCAGTTCCACAAATAATTCCCATCAGCAACATCAGTTAAAGTAAAATTGCTTGAATTATATGTTCCAGAAACATTCACACTCTGGTTTAAAGCAAAACCCCCACTTACATTTGTGTATAAGCTGATATTTTTTAAGTTTGTATAGCTTGTTGCAGAGCAGTTAAAAGTTATGTTATTTCCAGAGCTGTTATAATAATCTACAGGGCTTACTAAGACAACATCAGCCCCAACAACACTTAATATTTCTATAGTCAAATTAACATTCCCCTTGCTGTCATTTGCAAACACAACAATTGTATAATTCCCAACCACGCTTAAATTAGCTGTTGTCAGGCTTATATTTGCATTAGAGCTTCTAAGCAGGCTTCCATTAGGATAGCTTACATTAATTGAATAAGCCCCAAGATTAGTGTCAATGACTGAAAAGTTCAAAGTAACATTATTAACAGAGAAATTAGCACTTCCTGGAATAATACTCAAAACAATATCCGGTGCCTTGCTGTCAGCATAGATTATAGCAGCATTAATATCAATCATTGAAAAAGTCAGCCCACTTCCCCCAGCATCACTGATATTAAATCCACTTCTTTTAAAAACATCCTCTACATAAAAAGGACTCAACACAGTCCCATTCTCCAGCTTCTTATACTGCATTAGCAAAGCAGCTGCCCCAGCAACATGCGGAGTAGCCATTGATGTGCCTGACTTATATCTAACATCAATAGTTGAATTATACTGGCTTGAATTAATATCATGATTATCATCTCCATCACCAGCCCCTCCAGGCGCTAATAAATCCAATAAGCTGTTCCTGTTTGTATAATCTGCCATTGCTAAATTCTTAGTAACAGCCCCAACAGAAGTAACATTCTTAGCACAAGCAGGGCCTGAAATAGCTGTAGTGCTGTAATCGTTTCCAGAAGCAACAGCAACAAATATTCCATTAGCAACCGCAGCACTTGCAGTAGGTGAAATGTCTACTTGACATTCATCCTCTGTTGTATAAAGCCCTCCACCAAGGCTCATGCTAATAACAGA
>DATDYH010000023.1:0-10250 GCA_035289045.1 Candidatus Nanoarchaeia archaeon | reverse complement strand
TTCTTTATCACTTAGTATCTTTTTTCCGCTTAAGATTATGCTCCAATTTTCCTCTGATTTTTTTTTATATTCCTCGAGCATTCTTTCAAATAATTCTCCCATATTCGTCCTGTTTCTTACAGCTAGGCTTTTGAATTCTGCCCATGACTCTTCGTTTACCCCTTTAATTGTTTTGATAGTTTCCATAAAAGTAATAAAGTAATACTAGTATATAAGTTTAACTATTGCAAGAAAATAGTGAGAAATGTGGAGAATTAAATCTTCAAACTAACCACCTTTGAAACACCCTGCTGCATTGAAACCCCGTAAATCTGGCCTGCTTCTGAGATTAATGTGTCATTGTGGCTGACAACTATGTACTGGGCTTTTTCTGAGTATTTCTGGATTAGCTGCGAGAGAAGGGCTGAATTTGTCTTGTCTAATGCAGCATCAACTTCATCCAGGACATAGAAAGAGGCGGGCTGGTATTCCTGGATTGAAAATATTAATGCAAGAGCTGCCATGGTTTTTTCTCCTCCGGACAATGATTTAATGTCAAGGAATTTATTGCCTGTAATCCTGACTTTTATTGTTACCCCGCCTTCAAATGGGTGGTCTTTGTCCTGCAATTCAAGATAAGCATCCCCTTTTGTTGAGAGGTTCCTGAAAATCTGGGTGAAATGGGAGTTGATTTCCCTGAAGGTTTTCATGAAGAGGTCTTGTTTCTTGGTTTCTATTTCTGCCATCATGGATAATACATCCTGCTTCTCGCTCTTTAGCTTTTCTTCTTTTTCCTTTAACAAAGAGAATTCTTCTTCAAGCTTTTCATAGATTTCCAATGCTTTCATATTGATATTGCCTAATTTTTCAATTTCTTTTTCAGTTCTCTGGATTTCATATTTTAAGTCTGGCAACTCAATGCCCCTTCTTAATTCTATGCCCTGGAATGGCTCGTATTCTTTTTTTAAGCCTTCTAACTCTGCTGTTAATCTTGCCCTTTCAATCTGGAATGTATTGCAGCGGGAATCTATTGCCCGGATGCTTTCCTCTTCCCGGATTAAGCTTGTTTCACTTTTCTGGATGTCATTAGCCATCCTTACTCTTTTGTCAAACTGGGTTTTGAATTCTGCGTAGAATTGCTTTTCTATTAACTCTTTCTCTTTTAATGCCTGCTTGCTGATTGCTAATCTTTGGGTTAACTGCGCTAATTCCTGGGAGAACTGGGAGCTTTCTTTTTCACTGCTGGCAATTATTGTCCTCATCCTTTCTTTTTCAGGCAGGAGAAGAGTGTCTATTTGGGTTTTTGTGGATTTTATATTGCTTGCTGCTGTTAATATGGACTCTTTTAGCTTTTCTTTCTGGGCTTCAAGCTCTGAGAGCTCTTTGGTATTGGAAGACCTTGACTGCTGTTTTCTTGATTTCAATGTTTCAAGCTCTCTTTGGAGGCTGGCTATGTCCTGGTCAATATCCTGAAGCTTTTTGCTTAGCTCTTGTGTTAGTTGTGTTAATTCAGCTCTTCTGGACTGCAGCTGGCTGGTGTCATCAGGGCCTGAGAGCTTTTCAAGCTTCATGATGTCAACTTCAAGAGTTACTTTTTTTTCTCTTAATTGCTGGATTTCCTGCTGGTTATTTTCCCTGCTCTCTTCAATTGTGTTTAACGCATCCTGCAATCTTGCGACTTCTGCTTCAAGCTTAAAAATTTCTTCCTGGGTTTCCTGCTCTTTGAATGCAATGCCTTTTTTTCTCTGCCTAAAACCTCCGAGCATTGCACCTGAAGATTCCATTAAATCTCCGTCAAGAGTTACCATTCTTGTCCTGCCAATGCCGATTTTCCTTGCTGTGTCTACATTATCAATAATTATTGTTGGGCCAAAGACATATGCGAAAATATTCCGGAATTTTGGCTGGAAAGTTATTAACTCAATTGCGGGGCCATGGATGCCTGGACCGGTCATGTTCTGGATTTGCGGTGCTTTGATTTTGTTTAATGGCAGGAATGCAGCAATTCCAAGCCTATTGGTTTTAAGATAGTTAATGCATTTGGCTGCTATGGCATCATCTTCAACAACTATGCTGTTAATCCTGGAGCCTGCTGCAACTTCCAGTGCAAGAGAGTATTTTTTATTTACATTGCCAAGACCTGCGACTGTGTTGTAGATGCCCTGGATGCCTGATTTCAGAATCCTTTGGATTGAGAGGTCTGCTGCGGTTCTTTCTGAAGAGGTTAGGTTCTGCATTTTTAATCTTGAAAGAGCTTCATTATTCTCTACAAGGCTTCTTCTGGCTTTGCCTAGCTGGACAGAATATGAGGAATCATCAGTTAATCTTTTGTTCAATTCCTGGGTGATGCTGGAGAATGCTTTTTTTAATTCTGGAAGATTTGATGGCTTGGCATCTGGCCTTGTGCCTAGCTTGCTTGTTGTGTCCTGGAGCTGGTATGCATATTTATCATAATCGCGGCTGATATTGAGCTTTTTTTCCTGGATGATTACAAGATTATTCTGCTTTCTGTCTATTGCCTGTTCCAGCTCTTCAACAGGCTCTAAGTCAAGCTTTTTCCTGAACTCAGCTATTGCCTGGTTAATTTTTGATTCCTGCTGCTTAAGATGCTGCTCCTGCTGCTGGCTGGCTAAGAGGTCTTTTTTTAAGGAGGCTATTTTATTTTCCAGGTCTAGTGAATCTGATGAAAGCTGCTTTCTTCTTTGCTCAATTCTTGATAATTCATTTTTCAGGGCATCCAGCCTTGTTGAGTCTTTGAGTATTGATTCTTTTAACTGCTCTATTTCCTTTGACAGGTCAACCTGCTCTCTTTTTCCTTTTTTCTCAAGATAGTCATTAATATTATGGATGTCCTCTTTGTTTTTGGCTATTGTATCTTTTAACTGGTTGATTGCTTCCTGGATTGTGTCATGCTGTTTGGTGTTTGACTCAAGCGCTTTTAATGCTTCACTTAATTTTGATGCATGCTCTTTAAGCTGCTTGTCAAGCAATGTGGCCTTGTTTCTTTTGATTAGGGTTTCCAGTTCTTTGTAATGAATTGCCTGGTCTCTTTCTGATTTCAATTCCCTTATGTATGCCTGGCGCTCTGTTAAGATAATGTTAGCTTCCTGGAGCCTTGACTCAACTTTTTCCAGCTCATGAGTTGCCTTTAGCTTTTTCTCCTCGTAAACTGAGATGCCTGAAATTTCCTCTATTACAAACCTTCTTTCTTCAGGGCGCATCTCCATTAACTGGACTATGTCTCCCTGCAATACAATATTATGGCCGTCAAAATTAATATGGGCTTTTGAGAGCAAATCAAGGACCTGCTGCCTGGTCATTTTCTTGCCATTAATCCTGTAAATTGAGTTGCCTGTCTGCTTTACTTTTCTTGTTACTTCCACTTTTGGGGTGTCAACTGGAAGCTCTTTGCTTGTGTTGTCAAAGATTATTGAGGCTTCTGCTTCTTTTGATGGGGGGTTGGTTTTTCCCCCATTGTAGATTAAGCTTGCTGATTTCTCAGCCCTTAACTGCTTTGCAGAAGACCTGCCGAGAACAAAAGTTATGAGGTCAATGACATTACTCTTTCCCGAGCCATTCGGGCCTATTATACAATTGTATTTTTTACCAAAAACAAGCTCTGTTTTCTTTGCGAATGATTTAAAGCCTTTTGCTGAGATGCTTTCTATGGTAACCATTTGTTTTAAATGCAGGATTTATGTATTTAAATGTTTCTTATCCTCTGAATTTTGATGAAGAAAGATTTATAACTTTGGAGTTCTTTCTTTTTTTATGAAAAAAGAGGCCATCTTGATTTTTTCATTGCTGGTTGTTTCTGCTTTATTGATTTCCGGGTGCCAGATACCTGTTGGCTCGCAAGGAGGATGGGCACCTTATGAAGAGGATACAAGCGAGATTACTGATATTTATGAATACAGGGATAGTCCTGAATACATGAGATATTGTGCTGATAATCCTTTAGACCCTCAGTGCCCTGGATACCTTCTGCCTGAGATGGTTGTTAGTGCTGAGAGGGATAAGCCTGGTTATGAGTTTGATGTTGTGCAGGCTTCTGATGACCTTGAGAGGGGATTGGAAGATAAGCCTGAATCTCTGGAGGACTTTTTAATCCAGATTGAAGGAACAGAATTGGCTGGGTCTATTGATGCTGTTGGTGATTCTGAAAGCGTGTGGAAAGCTATTGAAGAGGGATATATGGAAAGAACAATAACAAAGCTCGTTAATGGGTTTAAAATTAAGGTTTACCAGGTAAAAGACAAAACCGGAGAGATCGTTCATGAGTCATATGTGCTGAACTTAAGAAAAGAATTTTCAGGTGAGAATGCAAAAGGAATTGGAGACTCATTTCACAGAGTGGTTAGATTTGTTGAAAAAGGCAGTTCTTCATCTCGGGTTGATGGGTATATTCTTGATCTGAAACAGAGCTATTTTGAACTGTTTCTTGGAATCAAATCCGGAAATCCTGGGGATATTCATAATATTGGAGCAATGATCTCAGACCCTGCTATAAGAAGAGAGATAAGTAAAGTAATAGACGTACAAAGAAGAGAGCTTGCAGAAAATGGGCAGAGACGTACTCTGCAAGAAATATCCTATTCAGACTATAAGCGTAATGAACAAGAGATTACAGAAAATTTTAAAGCGAAGCTAAATCTTATTTTATACGGGGTTGAAGACCCAAGGGGTTTTGATGCAAGGACAGACCCCTCAGTCTATACAAGTAATCCCCTACCGGAAAATGTTGTGGACTTAACTAAAGATACAGTATTCTCAGAATGGGCAAAAAGCATAACTCCTGAGGAAGTGATAAGAGGGCTTACTAATTATGATGTTCCTGACAACTGGATTCCAAGAACAAGCCCAGAGTCACCGAGGGATACAGTGGATAGTATAGGGAGTTTTGTTAGGGTCTTTTTTGGGGGCATGACAAATAATCCCCCTTCTGAACAGGATAATGCTTATGTGAATGATTATCTTCAAAGAAGAGAACTTGGTTCGCCGGATGGCCTGAGTAAAGAGGATAAAACAGAAATATTGCTAGACTTTCAAGATAGAGTCAGGACTTCTTTAGTCATTGTAGAGGATAGTAAAGTGATGCATGAAGCTGTGTATGGAGAGAAACCAAAATAAAGGTTTCAGTGAGAATTAGAACTTTATGTTTTTAACAATTCTATTCAGAAAGATTTTTTAATAAAGTTCTCCAAGGAGTTCTCATTGCTTCAAACTCTTTTTCTGTGATTGGCTGGAGACCTTTTCTTGATTCAGCTCTTATTTCATTTAATTCTTCTAATGAAAGAGGCCTGCCAAAACCAGCAGCTCTTGGGATAAACCTTGTATCAAAGCTGGATAATTCATGAAATGTTGGTATAATGCCATCGCCGTTTTTATCTAAGTCTTCACAGACTTGGTTTAATGCATCAGGATGCCTGCGAGGATTATAAGCTCCAGTATACTTTTCCAAGCCTCTCAAGGGGGGATTTCCATTTTGAAAATAGCCTGTGCCTGCATAAACTCCTGCTAACAGATGTACACACCATTCCCCGCTATATCTGCCTACAGTATAGCCATTGGGCAATTCATAAGGAAGGTCTCCATTGCCTAAAAGCTTCTCTGCTTCTCTCATGTCCGGGTGAACTACTGGCTGGATAGCTGCTGAAATATCAGAGGGAGTTATAGGCCTGTAGGATTCTCCAAAAAACCTTGGGACAGCACAGCCTGTAAAAAGGGTTAAGGCTGCAGTAACTATAGCAGTTCTGCCAGAATAAAGCCTGTTTAAAAGCCCGGTTTTGGAAGTATGTTTTGCCATAGATTTAGAGAAATCTTGGGTTTATAAACCTTTTGTTTTATTACTACTTGCGAGGGGTCTTTCTCCTTATTTCCTCTGACCATTGCCTCAAAGTCCATGGTTTTCTTTGGTCCATTGCTCTAGCCGAGTCTAGATATGCATAGTTGCCTGTTTGTATGCATCGCCCTAGCCATCCTTGTTTTTCTTTTTCCCATGCTACTGCCCAGGTAGCCATGTCAATGCCTGTTCTTATCCCTTCTAATATCTTATTATCTTTAGCTAAAAGAGATTCACTTGCACTTACAAGAGAGTCTACTTGTCTTTGTGATAATCTAACTTCAGCAATTGACCTCTCACATTCTTTAACATAGCATGGAGTGAAAAATCGCTTAAACGCTTCACCAGCTGAATCAATATTTAGATATGAACTCGTAGAATAGCTTAATGCAGTAACAGCAAGGAATTCAACACAATATATAGATATAGGTTTTCTAAGGTAAGCTAAGGCTGAATGGCTCATGTCATCTCCCTGTTTATTTACTTATAAGCAAGAAAGAAAACTTATAAATCTTTGGTTTTGTCAAGAAAGGTTATAGAACAGGTTCTTAAGCAGGTTAGAATTGATTATGAGACCCTAGAGTTTAAAACTCTCCTAGGCTTTTCTGGGATTCTTCTTTAATTATGTTTTTGTAAGATTGCCATGATTTCCTGATTATTTCAGGATAGTTCTCATGGTTTTCCTTCAGGAATTTCTGGCAGATGGGATTGCTTGGGTAGCCAGAGCCTATTGATTGCTTAACTAGTTTTTCTATTTTTGCTACTTCTTCTTCTCTTAATACTTTAGCAATTATTGAGGCTGCTGCAACGATTTCAAACCTTTCTGCTTTGTGGGTTAAGACTAATTCTACGCTTTTATGGGTTAACCTGTTTTTAAGGTAATTAGTATAGGCTTTTATGTTATTGCTTGGGCAGTCTATGATTGCTTTATCAGGCTTTAAGCTATTGATAATCTCTGCTGTTTTCTCTGCTTCAAGCCAGTTTAAGTTTAAGCCATCATTACCTTCTACTGCTGAATCTATTTCTTCAGGGCTTAATGTTATAGCTTTAATTTCTTTTGCTATTTTTTTTATTTTCTCTGCTAATAAGATTCTTTTTTTATGGGGTAATAACTTGGAATCAATTGCACCAATTTCTTTTAACCTTGGGAGTTTTTCTTCCTCGCACATAACTCCAACTAAAAATAAGCTTCCGATGCATGGACCCCTGCCGGCTTCATCTATGCCAAGGATTGTTTTTGCCATGGTTGCTATTTAATTATTAAGGATTTATACTTTTCCATTATATCCAAAAGCTCATCTTCTGTTTTTGCCTTGCTGATGCTGTTTCTTAGCTCTGCTGAATGCTTTAAGCCATGGGTAAAGTCCTGGGCTCTTTGCTTGAGGAGCTTTAATTTTCCATAAGGGTATTTTTTGTTTAATTGGTGATACTGGAAGAATAGAGCAATTTTTTCTTCTTGTGTTGCTTGTTTGTAGCTGCCTGTTGCAAGATAATCAAGACACTCTTTGAAAATTCCCGGGTTTCTTATTGCAGCCCTGCCGAGCATGGCGTAATCAGCTATTTTTAGCATTTTTTCAGCATCTTCTGGGGTGAAAACATCACCATTGCCTATGATTGGGACTGAAGATTGCTGTTTTACCTGCTTGATTAAATCCCATTGGGCTTTGCCAGTGCTTTTTTGAAGAGCTGTTCTTGCATGGATGGTTATTGCTGATGCTCCTGCCTGCTCAATTACTTTAGCTATCTCCAGCACATGGATTTTTGAAAAGCCAAGCCTGATTTTTGCTGTTACTGGCTTTTCCAGGTTATTTACCAACAGCTGGATGATCTCCTTAATCTTTGCCTTTCTTTTTAATAATGCAGAGCCTGCACCCTGCTTGATGATGTTTGGGGAGGGGCAGCCCATGTTAATATCTATTATATTGAAGCTTTTTTGGGTTTTTTGGGCTGCTGTTAATAAGGTTTCTGGGAGCTGGCCTGCTAGCTGGATGGCTATTGGTGAGTCTTCTGGGCAGGTTTGGATTAAGCTTAAGGTTGAGGGGTTGTTTCTGGCTATTCCATGGCTGGATACCATTTCTGTGGATGCCAGGGAGCAGCCATAGCGCCTGCAGAGCAGCCTGAATGGCAGGCCTGAGACTTCCTCCATAGGGGCAAGGATTAAGGGGTTTTTGAATCTTGGAAATTCCATACTCATGGTGGAAGGTTAAAGTTTATAAATAATGAGTTATTACTAATGGGCATGAATATTTACAATGACCAGCGAGTCGGGGTTTTTGTTGATGTGCAGAACCTGTATTATAGTGCAAAGCATATGTACAGCAAGAAGGTGAATTTTAACACTATTTTAAAAGAGGCTGTTAATAACAGGAAACTAATCAGGGCTATTGCTTATGTTATACAGGCTGATGAATTAAAAGAGAAGACTTTTTTTGATGCCTTGAGCAAGATTGGGTTTGATGTTAAAGCCAAGGATTTGCAGGTGTTTTATGGGGGAATGAAAAAAGGGGACTGGGATGTGGGGATTGCTGTTGATGCAATACAGATGAGTGAGAAATTAGATGTTGTTGTGCTGCTTTCAGGCGATGGGGATTACAAGCCTTTGGTTGAGTACCTGAAGAATGCAAGAGGGTGCAGGGTTGAGGCAATGGCTTTTGGCAAAAGCACTTCAAGATTGCTAAAGGAAGCTGTTGATGAATTTATTGACCTTGATGACAACCCGAAGAAATTTTTATTATGAGCTTGTGAGGGACTAAAATGCTTAGAAAACTTAAGAAATCTATTAAGTATCAATATTCACTGCTTGTGAGCAAGTACCTTTCTGACGGCTTCCAGAATATTAAGCTGGGGATTTATGTTAAGTATGTAATAGGAGGAGTTTCTTTATTTATTGTCCAGGCGCTTATTGTCCTGTTTCTTACAAAAGTTGTTGGAGTGAAGTTTTTGTTTGCGTATGCTGTTGCCCTGGCATTGTATGTTGTATTAGCTTTTGTTTATCATAATGAGTTCACCTTCAAGAAAATGGTCAATGTCAGGAAAGAAGCGTTCAGGAAGTTTCTGATTTATATGGGCATCAGCAGCTCTTTAAGCTATAGCCTTGTTTTTATATTAACAACCTTTTTTATCTGGGCATATTTTCCTGCTTTGTTTACTGTTGCTATTTGCATGAGCGTGATTAACTTCATTGTTAATGCTGGATGGATATTTTGATTAAAAACCTATTTAAATGAGGATGGCTTTATGATTTTTATGAAAAAAGAGGCTCTCTTGGTTTTTTCATTACTGGTTGTTTTTGCTTTGTTTATTTCCGGGTGCCAGGTGCCTGTTGGCTCGCAAGGAGGATGGGCACCTTATGAAGAGGATACAAGCGAGATTACTGATATTTATGAATATCGGGACAGCCCTGAGTATATGAGATATTGTGCTGATAATCCTTTGGACCCTCAATGCCCTGGATACCTTCTTCCTGAGCTGGTTGTTAGTGCTGAGAGGGATAAGCCTGGTTATGAGTTTGATGTTGTGCAGGCTTCTGATGAGATTAGAAGGGGGCTTGGAGATGCTGGTTCTGATGTAAGCCTTGAAGATTATGGGTTTGAATCTGCTGAGCCTGTAAGTACAGGGGTTAATACAGGCAAAAAGACTCCTGAAACATTTGCCCAAATGAAGGAAAGAGCAAGGGAAGAGCTTTGCAGGGATGGGATAACAAGTGAGCAGAGAGAGGCTTATACTTATTGGGTTAGTGAAAGGCTATACGCAGGTGTGACCCCTTTTGGATATTATAAAGTTAAAGAGAAATTACTTGAACTGTCTAAATCTCTTTTTAAAGAGCGAGTATTAAAAGGTTCGGGTCTTGAGGATGCATGGAGGCTCTACTTGGGCTTACCTCAACAGCATAATACTTTCGGAATATCTGAATTTAGACCTGCTAATAGCCAAGATAATATCTATTATTATAATCTTAACAGTTATGTATCTAGTCTTAAAGAGATAGATGCAAGAAATATAGAAGCATTGATACAAATAAAGGAATCTTCTGCCAAAGGACCATCATCAGATCTTTTGTGGGTATATGAGGTGTATAACTCTCTCGAAGAAGCGGAAGAAAGTCTTAAGGTAACATCTTTAGAAAGACTCGTAAAACTGGTACAAAAAAATGGAGGAATATTTAGCGGAGACGACTTTGGGGGTATAAGTCCTGTATTATCGGATGAAGGAGAAATTTTAATGATGGTTTCAGTTTTAATGGCACATTATAAACTTTCATTAGGTCAGGATGAAAAAGGGCATTATTTATCCTATTATGATGTTTGGGATTTAGATGTACCTTTAGAAAAGGGTGGGGGATTTTTTGGTAAACCATTTGAGATTTATGACAGAATCTATTATGACCCTGAGACTTTTGAGATTATTGAAGAACCAGAGAGTGAAAAAG